>DIYG01000026.1:0-86170 GCA_002428935.1 Halieaceae bacterium UBA6060 | reverse complement strand
CCCATAAGTTTGAATCGCGCTATCTCGATCAGCTCATCGGGCCGTACCCGGAGCGCAAGGATCTGTACGTGGCGCGATCACCCATTCACCACCTCGATGGGTTTGCTGCCCCGCTGATTTTGCTCCAGGGTCTGGATGATCCTATCGTGCCGCCGAATCAGTCCGAAATGATTTACGAGGCCTTAAAAGCCAAAGGAGTAGCGACCGCATACCTCGCCTACGAGGGCGAGTCTCATGGGTTCCGCAAGGCGGAAAACCAGATTGGCTCCCGCGAGGCCGAGCTCTTTTTCTATGCCAAAGTGTTGGGTCTTGATCTTGCTGAGGAACTTCCTGAGATCGGGATTGATAATCTGCAGGGGGATCTAGAGACGACCGTGGCTCAGCCCGCACCCGCGCCTGGCACCTAGGCATCGAAATCCGTGGCTCCCGTATTGGAAAGTAAGCTACCGAAGGTGGGCACCACCATCTTCAGCCGCATGTCGGCTCTTGCTCAGGAAACCGGTGCTCTCAATCTCTCCCAGGGTTTTCCGGACTTTGCGCCACCTGCGGCCTTGTCCGAGGCTCTGGGTGAACATGCGCGTCGCGGTCACAACCAGTATGCACCCATGGCGGGTCTGCCACGGCTCCGAGAAGCGATTGCCGATCAGCTCCATCGGTTCCGAGGGGTTAAGGTAGATCCCGACACGGAAGTCACGGTGGTACCTGGAGCCACGGAAGGCATTTTCTGTGCGATCACCGCCGCGGTCCGTCCCCGCGACGAAGTGATTCTCTTGGATCCAGTCTATGATTCCTACGCACCGGCCATCGAACTGGCGGGGGCCGTGGCTGTTCATGTACCCCTGGAAGCCGGTACCTTCACCGTGGATTGGGATCGTGTACGTGCGGCGATTACGCCGCGCACACGGATGCTCATGCTCAATAGTCCCCACAACCCCTGCGGCAGCACCGTTGGAAGAAATGACCTGGACGAATTGGCGAGCATTGCCGAGGATCACGATCTACTGATTTGCAGCGACGAAGTTTACGAGCATTTGGTATACGACGGTCTCCGCCATGAGAGCGTTCTCGCCCATCCGCAGCTTCGACCACGAAGCTTTGTGCACTATTCCTTTGGTAAGACTTACAGCGTTACGGGCTGGAAAACCGGCTACTGCATCGCGCCGCCGGCTTTGACGGCAGAGCTACGGAAAGTTCATCAGTATGTGGCTTTTGTGGCGGTAACCCCGGTGCAGCATGCCCTTGCCGATTTCATGGCGGAGGAGCCGGACTACCCCCTAACCCTCGCGGCGAACTACCAGGCCCGGCGCGACTGTTTTTTAAACGCAATAGAGGGCTCGGGTTTTGCCTGGACCAAGGCCTCTGGGAGCTTTTTTCAACTGCTAGATTACAGCGCTTTGAGCGACGAAGAAGACTACATACTTTGCGAGCGCTGGACCCGAGAGTTTGGGGTTGCGGCGATTCCCATCTCACTGTTTTACGCCGATCCGCCAGCTCAGAAAATATTGCGTTTCTGTTTTGCCAAGGCGCATGACACCCTTTTGGAGGCTGGGAGGCGCTTGTGCACGATTTAAGAGTCACCCTGGTGCAGCACGAGCTGGCCTGGGAAAACCCCAAAGACAATCGGGCGCAGTTCACCGCGACTCTGGCGCGAAACAACCCGCAGACGGATCTCATCCTGCTTCCGGAGATGTTCACCACGGGTTTTTCCATGAACGCCCTGGCCAATGCGGAAGCCCCGGGTGGTCCCACGCAAGTCTGGATGCGCGCTATCGCGCGGGACTACGATTGCGCCGTCGCGGGCAGCGTGGCCATCGAAGATCGGGGTGCTGTCTATAACCGGCTGTTGTTTGTCACACCGGATACGGTGCAAAGCTACGACAAACGTCATTTGTTTCGCATGGCCGGCGAGCATAAACGCTACGCGGCCGGTGACCAACGCGTGGTGTTGTCCTGGCGTGACTGGCGCATCAAACCCGAGGTTTGTTACGACCTGCGCTTCCCCGTATTCAGTCGCAATCGCGAGGATTACGATCTGCTGTTCTACGTGGCCAATTGGCCGGCACCTCGCGCTCATCATTGGCGCGTATTGCTCCAGGCCCGAGCTATCGAGAATCTCGCTGCCGTGGTTGGCGTGAATCGTATCGGTAGCGATGCAAACGGCCTGGAATACCGCGGTGACAGCATGGCCATTGATGCCCGAGGTGAGGTGCTCACCGATCTCGGTGACCGCGATGGCATCGCCACCGTGAGTTTTAGTGGCGCTGAATTACTGAGATATCGGGAGTCTTTCCCCACGCATCTGGATGCAGATGCCTTCCGTCTTACAAATCCTGACCCCAGCGATAAAGGAGCAGATGAATGACCGATGTACTGAGCGTTTCCATCCAAGACGGGGTCGCCGATGTACGCCTGAACCGACCGGACAAAATGAACGCCATAAACAACGAGCTGTTCGATGCCCTTATCGATACGGCGGCGATGTTGGATAGTGAGCGTTCCGTTCGCGCGGTGGTCATGTCGGGCGAAGGGCGAGCGTTTTGCGCGGGGCTGGACATGTCTTTGTTTGCTGCCATGGCTAACGCCGACAGCTCCGAGGGCAAGCTGGAACGTCTCACGGACCGTACCCACGGTATTGCGAATCGACCACAGCAGGCCGTCTGGGGCTGGCGTAGCTTACGGGTGCCGGTGATCGCAGCAGTTCATGGAGCCGCCCTGGGCGGTGGTTTTCAGATCATGCTGGGAAGTGATATGCGCCTGGTGCACCCGGAGACGAAGCTGTCGATCCTGGAGATCAAATGGGGCCTCGTGCCGGATATGGCAGGGACGCCGATTATGCGGGCTCTGGCCCGCGACGACGTTCTTCGGGAACTGACCTACACGGGCCGCGTCTTTAGCGGAGAAGAGGCCAAGGAATACGGCTTTGCCACGCACCTCAGCGAGACACCTCGGGAGAGGGCTTTGGAGCTCGCCGCAGAAATCGTTGCGAAAAGCCCCGACGCGGTGCAGGCCGCCAAGGCTTTGCTCAATACCGTAAGCCACGATGATGCAGCGACCTTGCTCCTTCGCGAATCGGAGCTTCAGGAACCCCTCATTGGTTCGCCGAATCAATTGGAGGCGATTGCCGCGGGTATGGAGGGGCGTGTGGGGAACTTCCGTGACTGACGCGCGGCCATCGTTCCGACCCCGACGCTCTTGCTTGTACATGCCCGGCGCCAACCCGAGGGCTCTGGAGAAGGCCCGGCAACTTGCGGCCGATGTATTGATTCTCGATCTTGAGGATGCCGTGGCTCCGGAGGTCAAATCCGAAGCTCGCGATAGGGTGGTCACCGCCGTCGATGGCCGCGGTTACGGCGCGCGGGAGGTGGTGGTTCGCATCAATGGTCTCGACACCCCCTGGGGACATGACGATCTTGCAGCGGTAGCCGAGGCAAGGCCCGATGCACTGCTCCTACCTAAAATTGAAAGCGTTGCCATGCTCACCGAGGCGCGAACCGCCCTCACGGCCTGCGGCGCCAGTGAGCTACCTATTTGGGCGATGATCGAGACCCCCAAGGCGCTGATGGCTTTGGCAGAACTTGCCGAAGCGGCGGCCAGCACGGGGCTGCAAGCATTTGTGTTGGGGACCAATGATCTGGCGAAGGCCCAGCGCGCCGTCCCCGATGAACATCGATCCTGCTTTGCTTACGCGCTCTCAGTGTTGGTAACTGCAGCGAGGGCCTATGACTTGATCGCCCTGGATGGGGTGTTTAACGATATCGAGGACAACCATGGCTTGGAACGAGAATGCCTTCAGGGTCTGCACTACGGATTTGATGGCAAAACGCTGATTCACCCCTCGCAGCTTTCCATCGCCAATGAGGTTTTCGCGCCAACGGAAACGGAGCTCGCCTGGGCAGAGATCGTGGTGGAAGCGTTTACGCAGCGGGAGAATCAGGGAAAAGGCGTCATTCGTGTGGAAGGGCGCATGGTGGAACTCCTTCACCGGGAGCAGGCGCAGCGAACCCTCGATGTGCAGCGTGCCATAGAAGGATTGACGCAAACTCCGACGGATTAATTGGCTCCTTCTGGGGCGGCGGAGTAGCTAATACGATAGATCACCCCCGCGTGATCATCGGAGACTAGCAAGCTGCCGTCGGGCAGTTCCAGGATATCGGCCGGGCGTCCCCAACGCGTGCCGTCTTCGTTTAACCAGCCGTCGATAAAGACTTCATAACGGAGATCGCCATTGCGGTCTCGCTCGGCGTGCATGAGTCGATAGCCTGTCGGTCCGGCTTCGTCGCTACGATTCCAGCTGCCATGCTCCGCGAGCAGCACATCGTTCCGATAGCGCTGGGGAAAACGCCGACCGGTGTAGAAGGTCATGCCCACCGGTGCGGTGTGAGGGCCGAGGGTGAGGGCGGGCTCGCGGTACTCGCTGGCCTCGGCGCCAGCCTCGCCAAATTCTGGGTCGGCGATCCCTGCGCCATGGAAATAGGGATAGCCGAAATGCTGGCCGGCGTCGCTAAGATGATTGAGTTCACAGGGCGGCAGTTCGTCGCCAAGATGATCGCGACCGTTGTCCGTGAACCACAGGTCGCCCGTGGCGGGGTCCCAGTCAAAGCCAACGCTGTTGCGCACACCCCGGGCGACGATATCCCAGTTCTCTGGGGCATTGATGTCCAGGCGCAGTATCGTCGCGAAGGGCTCTTCAGGATCGCAAATATTGCAAGGGGCTCCCACCGGCAGGTACAACAGGCCGTCGGGTCCGAACTTCAAGTACTTCCAGCCGTGATGGCGCTCTCCGGGGAGTTGATCGGTGATCACAACGGCCTCCGGGATCTGGGGTAAGGCCGCGTCGATACCCGGAAAACGATAGATGGTCGATACCGCACCCACATAGAGATCGCCGTCACGCCACGCTACTCCAGATGGCAGGCTCAGATCTTCAGCCACGAGCACAACTTCGTCGGCACGGAAATCCCCATCGTGATCGAGCACCGCGTGGACTTTTCCTGCGCGCCTGCTGCCTACGTAGACCACACCCCTTTCGCCGAGCGTCATCTGACGCGCGTTTTCTACCTCCGCGTACACAGAAACATCGAATCCCGGAGGCAGGCGGAGGCGTTCCAAGGGTAATTCTTTGGCGGAACCCAAGGCTGCGCTGAGCCCTCCGAGGCTCAGGGTCACAAGGCTTGCGAGGGTGCGAGTAAGCTTCTGCACGGCGAGATCCTTAAGGAGTTACTAGGATTGTTTGGGCCGGTCTCGGCCAAAGGTAGCAAGTGTTCTGCCTTTTTAATTCCATGGGCAATATGAGGTTATAGCTAGCAGCTAAAAGAGTAGCCATTCCTCCATCGGTCGAAGGATAATTCTGCGAGGTATCATACGACAGAGGGTGCAAGCGTTGAGCATCAGTGTGTTCGATCTCTTCAAGGTTGGGATCGGCCCGTCCAGCTCCCATACCGTAGGACCTATGGTCGCTGCGCGTCAGTTCGTCGCTTTAGTGGAGGCCCAAGGACTCCTATCCCCTACGCGACGCCTGTGTGCGGAGCTGTACGGCTCCCTCGGCGCGACGGGCGCCGGTCATGGTTCTCCCAAGGCGGTGATCCTCGGTTTGGAAGGCGAAACGCCAGAGAACGTTGCTGTGGATGGCATCGCCGAACGCGTGGAGCGGGCGCGTGAAGAGGGCTGGTTGCTCCTCGCTGGCAAACAGCGCATTGATTTCAGTTATCGCAATGATCTCATCATGCATCGCAGTGAATCGCTGCCCTATCACGCCAACGGCATGCGATTTACCGCCGTCGACGAAGGGGGAGAGGCTCTACTGAGTCGCGTGTATTACTCCGTCGGCGGTGGGTTTGTTCTCGACGAGTCCGCGGCTTCGGGGGAAGACTTAATTGTCGATGACCCCACACCGGTGCCCTTCGCTTTTTCGACGGCGGCGAGCCTCCTTGATCAGTGTCGCGAGCAGGGCCTGTCGATCAGTGCCTTGATGATGGCCAATGAACGGGCCTGGCGCGAAGAGGAGGTGATACGGGAGCAGCTCCTCAAGCTGTGGTCCGTGATGGAGTCCTGCATTGATCGAGGTTGTCACACTGAGGGCATTATGCCCGGCGGTCTCAAGGTTAAGCGTCGCGCGGCTCAGCTGTATCGCCAGTTAAAGGTGCAGAGCGATTCCCTGGGTGATTCATCGCTCAATACCATGGACTGGGTGACGCTCTACGCCCTGGCGGTGAATGAAGAAAACGCGGCGGGAGGGCGAATCGTAACGGCGCCGACGAACGGTGCCGCGGGGATTATTCCCGCTGTGCTCAAGTACTTTATGAGTCACTGTCAGGGTGCCACGGAGGACGATATCTGTCGCTTCCTGCTTACGGCTGGCGCTATCGGTATTTTGTACAAGATCAATGCCTCCATCTCGGGGGCCGAGGTGGGCTGTCAGGGCGAAGTGGGCTCCGCTTGTTCCATGGCCGCGGGAGCTCTCGCGGAAGCGCTCGGGGGCACCCCAGCCCAGGTTGAGAACGCGGCGGAAATCGCCATGGAGCATAACCTCGGGCTGACCTGCGATCCTATCGGTGGCCTAGTGCAGGTGCCCTGCATCGAGCGCAATGCCATGGGAGCCATCAAGGCCATATCCGCTGCACGAATGGCGCTGCGTGGATCCGGGGAGCACTACGTGTCCCTGGATCAGGTAATCAAGACCATGCGCGACACGGGGCGAGACATGCAGGACAAATACAAAGAGACCGCTCGCGGTGGCTTGGCAGTGAACGTCCTGGAAGTGCCGGTCAGCTTTGTGGAGTGTTGAGGTCCCTAGGCCCTGAGTCTGTTCGTAGAAAATCTCGTTACCACTGGAGACGACGAATCAACTCTCTGTTGAAGTATCTAGCCAACTTGTGCGCGTCGATGGATCTCGGGGATTGTGCTCGCCGAGGGTGGGTGGCGGCCTTTGGTAGGTAATCGGGGTTCGCGACAGCTTTATGGGGTTCCCCACCAGGGCGAGTTCGCCAAGGCTTTCGTGCGTCATCGGAACAACCATGTCTCGTGCGAGCACCTGGGGATCGGAAAACACCTGGTCAATGGTGTTTAGAGGGCCCGCTGGTACGTTGACATCCGCAAAGCGCTGCAACCATTCAGCACTGGGGCGGGTTTTTAAAAGAGGTTCGATGATTGCCAGGAGCTCCCGTCGATGTTCAACACGGGCGGCGTTAGTGGCAAAGCGAGGGTCTTCACCCAGTTCAGGGCGCTCCAGGACCGTGGCAAAGCGGGCAAACTGCTGATCGTTACCCACGGCCAGGATCATGTGACCGTCGCTCGTGGAAAAGGACTGATAAGGCACGATGTTAGGGTGTGCGTTCCCCAGGCGCTCGGGGACAACCCCGCCGATGAGGTAATTGCTTGCCTGATTTGCCAGGCAGGCGGTAGTGACGTCCAGTAGCGCGAGATCGATGTGCTGACCTTTGCCCGATTTATCGCGCTCGCGTAGGGCAGCCAAAACCGCCGTGCTTGCATACAGGCCCGTGAGAATATCCGAAAGGGCTACACCAATTTTTTGCGGGCCGCCCCCGGGTTGATCGTCGCTCTCACCAGTAACGCTCATCAGGCCTCCCATGGCCTGGACCAGGAAGTCGTAGCCGGGTTTGTCGCGGTAGGGTCCGGTATGTCCAAAACCGGTAATTGAGCAGTAGACCAATCCAGGATTTTCCTGTGCCAGGGTGTCGTAGCCCAGGCCCATGCGCGTCAGGGCTCCGGCTTTAAAGTTCTCTATGAGGACGTCGCAATCCCTGGCCAGACGCCGTACTTCTGCAAGGCCGTCCTCATGCTTGAAATCCAGGGTGATAGAGCGCTTGCCACGATTGGCGCAAAGGAAATAGGCGGCCTCGCGATTCGACGAGCCCTCGTCAGTAGATTGAGTCGGTGCTTCGGCGAAGGGAGGCCCCCAGCCGCGCGTATCATCGCCACGCTCCGGCTGTTCGACTTTTATTACATCGGCACCGAGGTCCGCGAGGAGCTGGGCGCTCCAGGGCCCCGAAAGAATCCGCGACAGGTCGAGAACCTTCAGTCCGTCAAGGGTGCCCATGGTCAAAAGGCCGGGATATCCGTTTGTGTGCGACCTAATATCAAAGCGTGAATGTCATGAGTGCCTTCATAGGTGTTGACCACTTCAAGGTTGACCATATGGCGCATCACCGGGTACTCGTCGGAGATACCGTTGCCGCCAAGCATGTCTCTAGCCTTCCGTGCTATCTCCAGGGCCTTGCCACAGGAATTGCGTTTGATGAGGGAGATGAGTTCTGGCGGAATACCGTCGCTTCCCATCATTTGCCCCGCGCGAAGGCAGCCCTGAAGACCGAGGGCGATCTCCGTTTGCATATCCGCGAGCTTAAGTTGGACTAGCTGGTTTGCGGCCAGGGGACGGCCAAACTGATGGCGCTCCATGGTGTAGTTCCGGGCTGCATGCCAGCAGGACTCGGCGGCGCCCAGGGCTCCCCAGGCAATCCCATAGCGGGCGTTGTTAAGGCAGCCGAAAGGTCCCTTCAGACCTTGCACATTGGGAAGAAGATTCGCTTCGGGGACGAATACGTCCTCCATCACGATTTCTCCCGTAATGGACGCTCGTAGGGCATGTTTGCCCTCGATCTTGGGTGCCGATAGGCCGTCCATGTCTGCGGTCAGGATAAAGCCCCGAATTACATCGTCATCGGTTTTAGCCCACACCACAAACACGTCGGCAATAGGGGAGTTGGTGATCCACATCTTGGCCCCGGACAGGCGGTAACCACCGTCGCAACTGCGGGCCCGAGTAATCATGCCGCCGGGATCTGAGCCGTGGTCTGGCTCCGTGAGACCGAAACAACCGATGGACTCACCGCGGGCCAGAGCTGGAAGGAAACGCTCTCGCTGTTCTTCGCTCCCGTAGGCGTAAATGGGATACATGACCAGCGACGACTGAACGCTCATCATGGAACGATAGCCCGAGTCGACTCGTTCGACTTCTCGAGCAACAAGACCGTAGGAGACGTAGTCCACACCTGGGCAACCGTAGCCCGATATGGTCGACCCCAGTAAGCCGAGTTGCCCCATCTCCGTAAAGATGGCCGTATCAGTACTCTCTTCGCGAAACGCGACTTTGACTCTAGGAAGAAGCTGCTCCTGGGCATAGGAGCGGGCGCTATCCATGACCATTCGTTGTTCGTCGTTGATCTGGGACTCTAAGAGGAAAGGATCCTCCCAGCGAAGTTTCGTCCAGGTGGAATGTTTGTCTGCCATGGATATAGCTCTGCTATTACGTGAGTGTCTAGATAGTAGCAATTACAGATATATTGATAAAATATATGATACATATGAAATATATATTCTCAGAATATGGATCTGCGTAAGCTCGAAATCTTTGCTTCCGTGGCAAAACATGGGGGATTCAGTGCGGCGGCGCGGGAGCTCGATATGGCACAGCCCGCCGTAAGCATCGCTGTGCAAAAACTCGAAGCCGAACTGGGTTTGTGTCTTATCGATCGTGGGTCATCTACCGCATGGCTTACCGTGGAGGGGCAGCGGCTACTTGCTCATGCTGATCGGGTGTTGGCCGATGTAGCGGCCTTGCAGGATGATATGCATAGCCTCAAAGGCTTGCTTTCAGGACAGGTAAGCATCGCCTGCCCGTCGATGGTCGCGACTTACCATCTCCCGGATCTCCTGGGCGCGTTTTTACGCAGGGAACCGCAGTTGACGGCGAGTGTTACCCAGCTTGGTACCCAGGATGTCGAACACCGTCTTCGGCAGGGCGAATTGGAGTTAGGGGTCATCGCAGGGAAGCCTCAACCGGATGACGCTGAGTTAGGCTTTTTGCCTCTACTGAAAGAGAAGCTTTGCGTCGCTCTCCATCCCGATCATCCCTTGGCGCGGCGCCGTTTTCTGCGTATTCAGGATCTCCACGGGCTGCCATTGCTGATGTACGAATCCGGGTATTACATTCGTGATCTGTTTTTGCGCAGCTGTGAAGCGGAAGGAATCCGGCCTGATGTGCGTATGCAAACGAATTTTCTTCCTTTGCTCATAGCCATGGCCCAACAGGGTGTTGGAGCCACTCTGGGCCTGCGCTTGATGGCGGAGCGAGAGCAGCAGCTTCGCTTTGTTCCTCTTAGCCCTGCTTTGGAGGTGGATCTGATGTTGGCCAGGCGGAGAAATCGAAAACTGTCGGTTGCCAACCAGGCGTTTTATCAATGGGTTAGTAAGCGTGGTGGTGAAGGGTGACGCTCTCTAGAGGTTCCGAAGGCTTTTATCGCCAGAGCTATTTGCTGAGCGTTTAGCCGATGCTTGTGCCCTACGGCGCGGGGATTTAGAATGCGCGCCCTCGCGTATATCGAACGACCATCATCGAATGACATCGCGCCGACGTAGCTCAGCTGGTAGAGCAACGCATTCGTAATGCGTGGGTCGGAGGTTCAAATCCTCTCGTCGGCACCATCTCCCAAAGGGTCCATTCTCGTCACATCGGTGACAGTTTATTCCGAGGACGTGGGTAACACTTTCAGAGCGAAGGGGTTCCCCCCCAACGGGCTCTACTCGGTTAACGGTTCTGTCGAATAAACCCAGATCATACTCCATGAAGCTGACGGTCCAGACATCGTCTGCGACTTCCCTGGCCCCGACGAACTGGCCGGCAAAGACCGCGCCGAGGTTGATCTTGCGGCGCCCCATACAGATACGGTTGCATTTCGTCACCTTCGCCGTGTTGTCGTAGAACGGGTACTGGGGCACCTCAGCCGGCCGGTGTTCGCAAGCTGAAGTTCTATACTCTTCCGCCGGGTGCCAGCCTCTCAAGGCCTCGTGGAGGCGCTCGTTGTTGTGAACCGCTTTTATGCTATTGCTGAAATTCGTGAACCATATCTTCGGTCTATTCTGTGAGCTATCTATCGATACTCACAACCCTCGGGGAGCGCAAGGAGATCGGGGGTGGCTTGGGGTGAGACTGCTCTAGCGTAAAAGCAAGTTTGGGGTCTCTTTATATTCGGAAACAGCTGGGGCTCCGACCACTGGGCAAGCCACGCAAGGTCGCTGATGACCTATGATGCGCCTAGTATTAGCTGGGGTCGGTGAGACAGCTATGAGTGGCTCCGGAGGCGACAAGTAGTAAGCGCTCACAGAGGGACTAAGGGTTTTCGAGGGATTCTAAAGAGAACGTGAGAAGGAGGTAGGTACGGCCCGCATTTATTGGAGAGCACGTCGCTCGGATAGTATCGCGTGTTCCGCCTTTTCAATTTATGAGGGTAAAAAGTACCCCGCATGATTTATGTAGTTAGCCACGAGCCCGGCCATAATACTTGACGCCCAAGTAGCGCCAATAAGGGCCCACTTGCGAAAGACCTTCTTCTTCACCTTCTTACGCCGCTCTTCGTCAGACGATGACAAAACAATGAACGAATCTAGACTTTGATAGATGTGATATTCAGTGATTTTTACTATTAAACGAAGAAGTACCGCAAGTACGGTTAAGACTGCCACCCCTCCCACGGTGAATCGAAGTAACTCAACGAATTCCGCACCCGAAAGCGTATCAAGTCGGGAATAACTCCCGAATGTGTTAAACGCGTGTAACACCCAGGCAATGATTACTTTAGTTAATTAAAACTACGGAGCTAAGTGTGGATAGAAAGATGTCGTTGTATCGACGGAAAAAACGCTTCAGTTTTGCTGTTCGCTCAATGAATCTTTCGCCATGATTCTTGAGTAGGCTGCCGATATCTGTTGCCCAGGTTCTATTTGTGTAGTGAATTTCATACTCAAAGGCACCATCCGTGTAATGTCTGCGGCGGTTTCTGGCAGCGTCACTATCCGCAACCATTGCCACTTGGATCTCTTGTTTTTCCGGAGATGACTTATTGGGAAAGCTGATTAGGTACGTAAAATTCAGCACAACCTCAAAAGGGTGGCACGATTCGACAGGGTTGTAGCTCCGAAACTGCGAAACGTCATGATGCGTGATTGAAGTTCCATTATCGTAGTGCACCGTAATCGAAAAGTGCGCTAGCGACCCCTCATTTTGATCCTTTACTCTAGTGGCAACCAGGTGAAAGACGTTCTCAATTTCTTCGAAGCCAACATCAAACACTCCCTCCACGGCCCCCTTCATAACTTGAGCCTTTCCAAGAAGGCCGGAAACGAAACCGCCGAATTCAGAGGGTTCACAGGGTATGACGACGAAGTGACTATCTTCTGCTGACATTACAGCTGCCGACAGTGCTGGCGTGCTCGTATTCGATTCTTCAGACATATTTTTATATCTACCACTAGGCGGCAAGCAGGCTGCAAAACACTAGAGCTATCCATTCCGAACAGCGGCGAGGCTGCCCATCGGGTTCTAATGGAAGCAGGCGAACTCTTGCTGAGAATATTGCTCTTATAGGGCGACAGCAAGCCTGACGACGGGCGTAGTCGTTGAAGAGTGATAGCTCAGTAAAAGGGGCGAGGCCAATCCATCTGCTTAACATAGAGAGACTTCGCCTAGCTAGAATGAGAACCCAGCCGTTGCTGTGTGCCATAGGTGTTCCGTGCCGACCCGCGCCTTAGGCCCGCAAACCACTTCAAGTAGCTTCTGAGTTATAAGGAGGCGCGTTGTGCCGCTAGTACTGGCTTGAATCCAGAAAAGTTCAGCACTAGTCGCTCAGAACAAAGAAGGCTTGGTACTGGTGATCAGCTACGTTGATTCTTACCGAGCAGATGACAGGCCTGTTTTACTAGGTGTTAGTCATGGCCCACTCATAACTTACCTACCTAGGCTAGAGGTGTGGAGAATCCTGTGGGATTAGTGTTACCTACCAATGAACAGAGAGTTTTAGAGAGTGGCATCCGATATTGAAAAGCATCCGCATTTGAGGGCTGGGCTTTGGTAACAAGAGAGATTTTTGAACTTGTCAGAGATGAATTTGGGTTCTTTGCCAGCTGGGCAATATGGCCCGCTGCAAACGGGCGTCCGAAGAGCAATATGGGAGATCTGTCCGTCTTTGATGAGTCGAACTATGGTTTAGTGCTGAGGCAACTACACACCAACTTTGTGATGGTTGGACTTAACATCTCGACTATCGATGTAGAGATGCCGCTGTCAAACTTCCACGGTGAAAACGGCGAGGTCTATAAAGCGCGGTTTGCACTGGAAGGGACCCCGCTTTGGGGTGGCTACATGACAGATGTAATAAAGGACTTTAAGGAGCCATCCTCGCAAAACATGAGGAAGTATCTTCGGCAGCACCCCGTGGAAGAGCTGGAGCACTGTGACAGGCTTCGTGCTGAGCTTTCGCGAATTGGCGCGGATTCTTGTACGCTGGTCGCTTTTGGGAACGACGTAGAGGACATTCTTCTACGGCAGTTTTCTGGAAAGAACAGAGTCCTAAAGATTCCTCACTATGCGTGGCGAGTTCCAAAGGAAAGGTACAGGAAAGCTGTTCATGCTCGACTTTCTCAGGCGGGGATTTTAGACGGCTCAATAGGTGCTCCAGCCTTAAGGCCCAAAACCCGATCTGTTCGTGACATACTCTCATAACAAATCTACCGTCGGTTAAGCGAACGCAAGTGAGGAAGTCCTTTAATCCACGTGTCGCCGCAAGCGCCCCTCTTCAGGGATACAGTAGTTCAAATCCTCTCGTCGGCACCATCTCCAAAAGGTGCTTTCTTGGCACATGGGAAACAGCTCTTTCTAGCACCAAGGAGCATACGCTCAGCCAGCTCAAGCTGCGTTAGAATCCCACCCCGAAAACATGGGCACCCGGTAATGTTGAAGAAATCCTCCCGGCAACTGGTTGCTGAGGCGAACGCCCGCGTACGCAGCCTGAGCATCGACGAAGCCAAAGACAAACTGAATGACTCGAACGTGCTCTTTGTCGACATCCGTGACGCCCGAGAACTAGAGCGAGAGGGCACGATCCCCGGCGCCTTTCACGCCCCCCGAGGTATGCTCGAATTCTGGGTGGATCCGGATAGCCCCTACTACAAGGAGGCCTTGGGCGAGGCTAAAGAGCTGGTGCTGTTTTGCCGATCGTCTTGGCGTTCAGCGCTGGCCGCTGCGACGCTTCAGGATATGGGGCTGGAGGCGGTCGCACATGTCGATGGAGGCTACCAGTCCTGGAAAGAAAACGGAGGCGAGACGGTAAACTCTGCGGAGAATCGCCGCTCCCGTTAGCCGCCTACGCCTAAATCCCGCGTTACTCCAGATACATCTCTCGAAGCTGTGCCTGTTCTGCCAGGCTTACCCCGATTTCGTCCTCAAGGTACTTCGAGATACTTCCGTAACGGGTTTCTATGGCTGCGAAGGTGAACGCGAGGAAGGGAGTTCCGTCGGCGGTCACCAGGGGGTTGGGCCGTTCGCTGTCCTGTCGTTCCGCGTACTTAAGCATCATGGCTGCAAAAGCGTTGGTGTCTGCAGCGGCTTCCAGGTCAACATCCCCTTTTTCGTTCCCCGGGCGGCGAAAGTCCGTGGACAGCAGATAATCCTCAAAGATGAGTTCTCGCTCCACGCCCAGTGTCGCGAGAAGGAGGGCGCTTGTTATTCCTGTGCGATCTTGGCCGGCGGAACAGTTCACAACCAGGGGAGTGCTGCCAGCGAGGAGCGCATCAAAGTACAGGCGCAGTTGCGGCTTCAGCATGTCCGCCATGTATTGGTACATGGCACTGTAGTCTCCGCGAATGGCCTCTCCCTGCGAGCTTGCCTGTTTCATCAGCTCCATCATTGAGTACTCGTGGTAGAGATAGTCAATGTCGGCCTGCGTCACCCAGGAGTTGGGATAAAGCTCGAGCTCTTCCGCCGAACGCAGATCCACAACGGTTTGAAAACCGAACTCGTTGAGGTAGTTCATATCGGCGGCGGTGAGCCCGGCCATGGCACCGGAGCGGAACAGCTGGCCACGCCGTATGGTCAGCCCGTCCCTGGTTGGGTAGCCACCCAGGTCACGGAAGTTGGAGCCCCCTTCAAGAGGCAGAAGTCGCCGATAGCTTCTTAAAAGACTGGCTTCGGTCTGGCCCGCCTCAGGTGTTGAAACGGGAGACGAATCCGCGACGGAAGGCAGCGTCACGAACGTTAGCAACGCCAATACAATGATTCTGATCATAAGGTTTTCCTGAGCGAACGGGCCGTAGGTCACGGCCCGGGGTGATAGTCCGTTACTCGCAGGACCCGTCAACTAGTAGTTCAGGCGGACACCGAGTAAGTAGTGAAATCCAAAGCTCTCTGCCTGATTAATCGTTCCATTTCCCGCAAAACGCACATCGGTTTCATCGGTTAGGTTGTTGAAACTGGCGTAGACACTCGCTTCGGCGCCAGAAAGGTCAAAGGGCAGGGTGTAGTTGATTTGAGCATCCAGGCGTTCCATCTCGCCCCACACTTCCTCGGGATCTTCGATGGGTGAGATCCATTCGTCGCGCCAGCTATAGTTAAGGCGGGCGGAGAATCCAAAGTTCTCGTAGAAGAGGGCGACGTTGTAGATCATGTCTGAGGTGCCGGGCAATCCCTGAGTCTCACCGTTCTGCTGGGTAAACTCTGAATCGGCCAGGGTGACGTTCGCGCTTACCCCGAGTCCGGGCAACAACGCGTCGGCAAAGTACACCGCGTTGAGTTCAATGCCCGTGAACTCCCCGTCATCGCCATTGAGGAAACCGATGTAAGTGAAATCCTGATCGGCCAAGGCCGGATCAAATATCCCACCGTTTACGGGAGCGGAATCTGCGTAGATGACGTTGTCGACGACACGATAAAAGTAAGCGGCAGAGAGCAGGCCACCGTTCTCAAGGTAGTACTCTAGGGACACATCAACCCCATAGGACTCTTCCGCTTCGAGCCTGGGGTTCCCACCACGGATTTCCATTTCGATGGGATCGATGGCCGCGGTGGCGCGCCATTCATTGTAGGTGGGTCGATTCACCCCTGAGCTGGCCGAAACCCGGAGTCGAAGATCTTCGGTAAAGCTGTAGTTGAGATGCGCATTGGGTAACCAGTTGGTGAAGTCATCTTCGATAACGAGTCCGTCCAGGCCCTGATTTTCCACATCGGTCTGTTCAACCCGTAGCCCGAGCACCACACTTCCCCAGGGAAACTGCTGCGTGTACATGCCATACAGCGCGAGGATGTCCTCGTTGATATTGACCCTCAGGTTTGGCGGTATTTCGTTCGATGGATAGAGCGGTGTGTCGCGCCACGCCTGATTGAGCCCCGCATTGTCATAGTAGGTGCCACCAATGGTGTTGGTGAGATTCGATCGCCAGAGTCGACCCGTGTTGAAGTCGTTGATGTTCACGGAGTCCGTTGGGAACGGCAAGACCGCCTGATTGAGTGAGCCTCCCACGGCTTCGCGCTGATCAAGCTGTAAGCCGAAATCGATACTCGATGCCGCACTTATTTCACGATTTATGTCGAGCTTGAACTTATCGATCTCCTGATCCAGAGGGTTGAAGACGACGATGCCCAGCTGGGCAAGAAACACTGCGTCAGCCGGGTCCGCGGACGCTCCGGGGGCTAGTGGTGAACTGAGGAATAACTTGGGATCGGTCTGGCTTCTGAAGTCGTAATCCCCGAGGAATGGGACGGGAGTGTCATTAACAACCGCCGCAAAACCTGCCGTCTCGAAGGGCAGGGGAAGGTTCTGCAGAAATTCCGTTTCCGTGTAGTTGTACGCGGCATGAACGTCGAAGCCGGCGACTTCGAATTCGATGCCTAATGTATTGGTAAACGTGCTGTTCTCGTAAACACCGTCCTGGAGCACACGACTCACGGAAAGTGGAGCCCCCTCTGCGGTCAAGCCCGGTTGCGGCGCCAGGAAGTCAAAAACAAATTGATTGCGCTGTTCTTCATCGGTGAACTCGGAGTAAAGCGTTGTGAAGTAGACCCGTGAGATAGCTCCCTCATCCCGGTATTCCAGGGTGCCGCCGTAGGCTTGATCCGATCGGGTTATTTCGTAGTTACGAAAGTCGACACTTACTGGGATGGGCGTTCCATCATCGCTAAGGCCAAATTCGAATTCGCGGTTGTCGGTAGTCTGCTCTCGGCTGTTCTCGGAGTAAAAACCCAACACACCAAAGCGCTCGCCGGACCAACTCAAGCGAAGGGCGCCGCGCTCCACGTCGCCACCGCCGAGATCCTGCTCACCCAAGCCAAAGTCCACGGCTGCTCCCCAGCCCTCCTGGTCGAAGGGGCTATGGGTTTCGATGTCGATGAAGCCTGACACGGCCTCGCCGGGCATGTTGGCCATTACGGCCTTGTTGACCTTTAGCTGGCGGGTGATGACCGCAGGGAAGCTGTCAAAACGGGGAATACGACCGTTCTCAGCGCCTGGGACGTCGATACCATCAAAGCCGATGGCTGTGTAGCGAAATGGCGCGCCGCGGAGATTGACGTACCTTGCTTGGCCCTGATCCCTTTCGATGGCAATGCCGGGAACACGGGCAAGGGAATCGGCGAGATTTTGATCGGGAAAGCGCCCGATAGTGTCCGCGGAGATTGCGTCTACGACGTTCAGCGCCTCGCGCTTGGTCAAAATGGCGGAAGCTTCAGATTGCTTGATGGAGGTCGCGAAAACTACGGTTTCCTCGATAGCGCCGGAGGTTTGCGCTTCGGCGAACGTGGATACCGTTAGACCACAGACGATCGCAGTGGCGAAGGGCTTGGATCTACGAGGCGTGTTCATGATGGGCTCCGGGAAGTGGACGAGAAAGGCGGCGGCCAGCTTCGATTCAGGTAACAGCGCGCAAAACTCTCGCTTCCTTGGGTTAAAGTCCCATGACAAAAATCTGATGGTTTTTTGAAATTCCCCTCACAGCTACTTGGGCGCGACCGATCGCCAATCAGGTGTTCCCGCTAGCCGCGATTGCAATCTGTAGAGCTGGAAGCTCGCGCTGACCGCCTCCCGGCCTACCCGCTCAGCGACGATGGCGCGGTACAATAGGCACACTTAAATGAGAGGTATTACCGCCGCCTCTTTAGGACAGAAATAGGGTTACGAGGACCGAATGAGTACGACCTTGATTGATGGAAAAGCCATGGCCAAGGCCTTGCGTGATCGAGTTAAAGAAGAAGTTGAGCGCGTGGGCCAGACCCATGACTTAACGCCTGGCCTCGCCGTGGTTCTTGTGGGTGAAGACCCCGCCAGTCAGGTCTACGTCCGCAATAAAGGGCGGCAAACCCTCGAGGTTGGTATGCGCAGCTTTGAGCATAAGCTGCCAGACAGTACCAGCGAGGAAGAGCTTTTGGCGCTGGTAGCTAGGCTCAATGAGGATCCCGCCGTCAGCGGGATTTTGGTCCAGCTTCCCCTGCCAGCTCATGTCGATGCTCAGCGTGTGATCGAAGCGATCAACCCGGCCAAGGACGTGGATGGCTTTCACCCGATGAATACAGGCGGGCTGTCCAATGGCGATCCGAATGCCCTGGTGCCCTGTACTCCCTTTGGCTGTCTGATGATGCTCAAGGAAGTGTTCCCCGAGGGGTTGGCGGGGAAGGACGCTGTTGTGGTCGGGCGCAGCAATATCGTGGGCAAGCCCATGGCGCAACTGCTCCTTCGGGAAAGCTGCACGGTGACCATTGCCCATTCCCGTACGAAAGACCTTCCGGCGCTTTGTCGTAGCGCCGACATTCTCGTGGCGGCAGTGGGTCGCCCCGAGATGATTCGGGGCGATTGGGTTAAAGCCGGTGCCGTGGTCATCGATGTGGGAATCAATCGAGTCGAGGTTCCCGGGCAGGACAAAGGGCGTTTGGTCGGTGACGTGGCCTATGAGGAAGCGGCGCAACAAGCCGCCGCTATCACTCCGGTTCCCGGCGGCGTTGGCCCCATGACCATCGCCTGCCTATTGCGTAACACCGTCGTGGCGGCGTGTCGCCAGGCTGGTGTGGACTGTCGCCTGACCTAAGTTCCTGTGGCGGCCAGGCGGTGCGTGTGGGGTAACAAATCGAAGATCAGATGAATGCGGTTCTCCGTACCGTCATTCCAGGCTTCATGTACCTGTTTGTTGTCAAACCACCATAGCTCACCGGGCTGGAGTCGTTGAGTTTCCTTACCGGCCCGGAGTAGGGAGCCGTGGGAGGAGCGGAGAACCAGATGAAAACGGCCGTGGAGGCGGTAGTAGTCGCCTCGATCGATGTGCGGATAAACCCGACGTCCCGGGGGAAGACTGACGATCTTGGCTCGGCCCGGGTCACAACCGAGGGTGCTGGCGGTGTCGCGAATGAACTCGCAGGCCAGGGGAAAGTCCTTTGAGCCGCTGGTCCAACGGCTCTCACAGACGTCGCGGCGCTTCCGTCCCTGGAGGGCAGATTTACGCAGACCGCGAAGGGGAATGGCCAGGGCCTCGCGTTGCACACGAATTTTGTCCTGCCGCCCTGTAGCAATGTCCCAGGCCTGGTTCATAGAGGCGATTTCTTCAAGAAAGGGCGCCGGATCTATGCCGTCGCGGATGAGTGCAAAGTAACGCACGCTGATGAACTCCTCTTGTTTTGAGTTGGATTACGAGTAGCCGACACCTTTGGGCCGGAGTATTTGTGATCAGTGCCGGTCCCTGTTCGGGTGAGGACGGACTGCAGTACCTTTTCACCGAGATCTGCGGGTGAAAGGCCGGCGAGGGCCGCAGCGCGGTGGGCAGGTCCGCTCTTGGACAAAGGTTCGATGGCTAGCACCTGCGCGATAGTGATACGGCCCTGCTCGTCGCAGATCAGATCAATCCGCGCCAGGTCGCGACACCCGAGGGCGCGCGCACAGGCAATCACTTGCTGTCGTATGGCTGACCCATGCTCCGCGGATAGACCATGAGCTTGCTGAAAGCGGCCCGTACTCGGGAGCTTTTCCAGCAGCGGTAGGACCATAGCTCTTGCATCATCTTGGGGCTGAAGCACCACGGCGCTAAGTCCTCGGCCCCTAGGTATCGCTTCGATCATGGCGGTACCAAAACGTTCTTCCGTACGTTCGAGTGCCCGCCGAAGTTGTCGTTGGCTACGGACGGCAGTCGCGCTGCGATCGCCTTGAAAGCGAGGACGGACCCACAGTCTCGTGTCTTCCCGGGCGAGGAGGGTCTCAGCTTCGTCCCGAGAGAGCGTCTTCGGCACCGACAAACCCGCACGGCCCAGAACCGAGAGCTGTGCGCTGCGATCATCCAAGAGTGCCGGTGCCTGAGGCGCAGGCCCTGAATAGGGCAGTCCAAGCATTTCGCAGATGGCCGGGACCTGGCCAAGGCGACCGGCTCCGTGCATACCACCGGCGCAGTTGATGACCAGAGGTGGGGCGGAGGAAGACGGGGATCGCGAACCGGCGAGGTTGCGGAGCTTTGACGGCAAACTGCTATCGCCCTCAACAACATCGACCTTGAAACCTTGTGCGCGGAGGCCGTCGATAAACGGCTGAAGGGCGGCACGACGGTAGCGGCGCGGGGCTCCAGATGATGTTTGTGCGATGGGAGCCGCGCCAAAGCGATTGCGTACCAGTACCACATGCCCTCGGGCAGCCTCGGCATCCTGGCGTTTGTTTTCGCCAGGGCGAAAGCTTTCGAACAGCCTGAGATCCAAAAACTCGGATACAAAAACGATCAACGCAGTTTGCGTGGCGAGCAGTTCCGGGCAGGCCAACACCAGTTCGCGAATCACGGTGACTTGACTGAGTCCGGCGATGACTCCGGCCAGGGTAATGGTGGTCGCTGTGCGCCAGGCAGCCATGGCGGTGTTTTCGCGAGCGACGGTATCTGCAACGCTTTCCGCGAGCATGGCGAGGATGACCACAGGAAAAAACGCCATGCTCCAAAGGGTGGCGGAGTTCAGCCAGCTGCCGGCGAGGAGGCTCAGGACCATGGTGGTCGCGACGATACATAGAATCACCGCAACCCGCGCATACAGAGGCATGCCGGAGCGGCGCATCATGGGACGGACCAGAACCACCGTCGTCGCGATGAGCAGTATCAGCAGCAGGCTCGGTAGCAAACCGATTTCCTGAAAACCAATAGCGATGAGTATGGCGCGAAAACCCAGGACTCGAATCCCAAGGGTCAGGCGGGTCAGAGCGATAAGTAGCGCGGCGAAGGGCAGGAGAAGGATGTAAAGCACCACGCTTCGGTCTGCCGGGCCCACCCAGTTTAAATTCATGGAGTGGTTAAGCCACTCTCCGATGCTGAGCAGGCCCGAAGGATCGGCCGCTCCGAGAGCTAGCATGCGCAGGTTCAGAGCGATCAATGGCAGGACCGCAACCCCGAGAAGGACGCGCAGCCAGACCGTTGGAATGCGTTGCCGGTCGATAAAGAGTCTGCGCGACGGGGTATTTACTGCGTTACCGGTGGCCATGACTTACGAACCCTCCCGCTGGATATCGACCACCGCTGATAAGCCGGGACGAATCAACTCCGGTGCGCCGCTGATGCGGACTTCCACACCCACCAGTGGGGTTGGACGCATACGGGCTTCCCGGGTTTGTGGAAGGTAGTCCTGGGGCATCTCGAAATCTGTCGCCAGACCGATACGGGCGACGGTTCCGGCGAAGCGCTCACCGGGAAGGGCCGGGAAGGAGACCTGCACCGCGCTACCCTGGGCCAGCTCACCGAGGCGTTCCTCGGGAATCCAGGCTTCGATCCAGGTGTCGTCTACCAACCAGAGGCTGAGAATGGGTGTTCCCGTTTCCACCGCCATACCCGGTTGCGCCAGGCGTCGTACCACGGCGCCGTCGGCGGGCGCCAAGATACGCATGCTTTCTATATCGCTCTGTACCTGGGCGAGTTCTGCTTCCGCCTCGCGCTTCTGGGCCTGTAAAACCTTGAGCTCCGCTTCCCTAAGGGCGAGGGCTTCGATGGCCAGTTCGGCGGCCTGTAGCGAGGCAACGGTACCCACCGCTGATGCCGATGCGGCCTGGGCCATGGACTTGGCCGTGGCGGCTTTCGCTGCGGCGTCGCGGATCACTTCCCGGGAAATCGCCCCATCGTCGGCCAGGGCATCGCGAGCGGCGTGAAAAGCCCTCGCATCTTCGGCCCGTAGCCGCGCCGCTTCGGCTTCGGCGCGCATGCGGGCATATTCTGCCGTGGCCTGAGCCAGGTCGACCTCTGCACCGCGGCGGGCAAAGCGGAGCTCTGCGCTCTCCAGGGCAATACGTTGTTCCAAAGTCGCCAGGGCCGCCTCCGAGGCCGCGCGTCGTGCCTGCAGATGCCGGTCGTCCAACTGGGCCAGGAGGTCACCTCTACGTACCGTATCTCCGGCGCGGACGTGAATCGTTTCTACAATGCCCTCGCCACGGACCCCAAGTTGGGAGAGGTGTGAGCGGACCAAGGCGTTGCGCGATACGATATGCGTGGCCTGAAAGTGCATCCAGTGGCTCACAGGGATAAGCAAGGCCAAAAGCAGCAACGCCGACGCAAAGCGGAGGAAACCACGACGGCCTCCACCACCGGGCTGCGCCGTCGGCTCCGTGGTCGCCGGTTCTGTGAGGGTGACTTCCTGGTCCTTGGGCTCATCGTTTTCGCGGGCGGGAACAGGATCTGCCAAGGCTTCAGCTCTCGCCATGACGAGACTCCTCGGCGTAGTTTGAGCCTGTTTCCTCTGTCGACGAGCCTTGTACGGGGGTGTCATCGATCGCTGCATAGGCCAGCTCGATGAGATGCCCTCGTGCCACAAACTCATCGAAGCTGTGGGTGATGCCGGGCACTTCCTGATAGCTGATGTCGGCGGGTACGCGGTACAAACGCGCGGCCATGCGCATGGCGAGGACCCAGCGGCGAGCACGTTCGACGCGGGTGCTTCCCTGTTGTGTGTCGAGCTCGACGTTGCGGCGCAGGTTCACTGTGTCCAGGTCTTTGGCGCCAACCAGCACGGTCATGGGAATGCGGAGGAACTGCTCTGGGCTGATGCTGACGGCGCGAAGTTTTCTTGCCGTGGCCAACCCGTAGGGGAAGCTCACCTCGGGATTGGGGAAGGTGTACCACCCCGCTGCGATGGCAATTAAGCGCGCGACGCGTTGGGGGTAAATCATGGCGTATCGATGGCTGAACTGGGCGCCACCGCTATACCCGAGGAGAATGATGCGATCCACGGAGAGCTCGTGTTGCTCGGCGGCGTGCTCCAGACAGGCGTTGAAGTAGGCATCGGCACGCATACCATCGGAACCTCGTCCCAGACGCTGATACCGGCGGTGTTGCTCCTTTGTGAAGCAGGGGGCTATGAGGGCTCGCGATGTGCGCTCGCTCAACTCCTGTAAAGCGTTCAGTTGATCTTCTGCTCGACGGCTGTAGCCATGGACAAACACGAGTGGCTCAAGCAGCCTGTTTACGTTGCTCGGTATGTAGCTGAGGTAGTCCAGCTTCGGGGCGGCCTTTGTTTCGCCACCCTGGAGGAGGGCGGCGAGGGGAAGCTCGGAGATGGCGTTTTCCACGGGCTGAGCGATCATGCGCAGACCTCCTGATTCAGCTGGCCGATTTTGATTTGATCGAACAATCCCTGGGCGATGGATGCCGTCGCCAGTTCTTCGCGATCCGCCGATGCAATACCCGTTGCGGCTTCGGCTTCTCGGCGCTGGAGGGGTGAGGCGCAGAGGAGTCCACTCAGGGCGAGGATGGGGACGCCTGATGCGCCGGCGACGGACACACCGGCGCTGGCTCCCATGGCATCCCGCGCGGCGAGGACCATACCGTCAACGGCGCGGGCGAAGGTCTTGCCCGCGATGAGTTGGGCGGTTTCCCTTTGATATACGCCGTCGGCCACCTCCATGACTACGATATCCATACCCTGTATGGCCATATCTCCCAGGAGCGTGTCCATGGCGGCCTCGATCTGTGGCATGTCCGCGAGATAGGTGGACGCCATTCCGGCGTCGGTGAAGTCTAGAACCCGATCCGCGCCGGCATCCTGCAGCAGCCAGGTATCGCCTCCGGCGCCTGTGCCCGTGATCTTCACGTAGCCCACACGGTATCCAGCAGATCGCAGACCGCGTAGGAGAAACGCCGCCGTCTGGGTCTTACCGGCATCCATGGCGGTACCGAGAATCGCGATCACCGAGGGACTGGCAGAGCTACGGTTTTGATCCTTTGATGGCGCCTTGATGGCAAAGTCCCGCAGGTTGAGCGCGCGGCCTTCTTTTGTTCCCAGGATCCCGAGAGGGGTAATCCGTGTTGGTCCTCGAGAGATGCGCGTATGCCAGCTTATGGCGTGCGATGCGATGCCGCCTCCTGCTACCAGGTGGCAAGGTCCCAGGTGGTCGGGAACTCGTGCCTCAAACTGTTCGCAGGCGTAGCGATTTCCGTAAGCGACGACGATGGTGTCACCAGGAAAAAGCCGCCGCCGACGTCCATCCGTGAGCTGGAGATTCGCGTGATGGCCCAGGGCATCAACGCGAGCCAGCACCAGATCGCCGGCTTGCGGCGTCGCACTGGGGAGGATCGTCTGGGCGACGGAGCGGTCGACGCGCCGGGTGCTAAATGCCCAGGGGCTGGACCGCAGTATTTCTCCGACCTTAGCGTCGGTCACGGTTGCCGAATCAAGATTTGTCGGTTGGCTGCCTTTCTGATCGCCGTCCTGCGCCAAGGTCGCAAGAATTGCCTCGCTATCTTCAAGAATCTGACTACGCCATTGCTCGATGTCTCGCACACTTCCCATGGTTATTTCTCCAGATCAGGTCATACGTGATGAACGTTGAATGGGAAAATAATCCCAATTGGAGTGTTTTGCAAATATTGGGAATAAAATCCCAATTCATAATGTAGACAAAACATGGACAAGACTCTGGGGTTTCCAGGCCTTTACTTGCTTAAGCAGCACTGAGATTGGCGCACCGGAGGCGAGATGCTCCGGTGTACTAGTGCTCCGCTCGGCTGCGGGCACTTAAAACAATAGTGAAGAGGAAGAAGGTTTGGGATCCTGGTTAGGATCCCGAAAGCGGTAGGGAGTCAGTAGCCCGTGTCGGCTCAGCTAGTGGGAACCGCTTTGAGGATTTCTGCGAGCAGATCCCATCGATCAAATCCTTGGGCCCCGTAATCAAGGCCGCGCCGAACGACGACCAGATCGTGAGAGGGCACGATGATGACGTATTGACCGCGATTGCCGGCGGTACTGTAGGCATCGGCTGGTACATCGTCTTTACGGTCATCGGGAACCAGCCAAAACTGGCCACCGTAATCATGACCGCGAACGCTTGAGGCTGGCGCAGGGGTTCTTACGAAGTCGATCCATTCGGTTGAGACCAGTTGTTCGCCTTCCCACTGACCGTTGTTTAGGTATAGCAAGCCAAATCGCGCCAGATCGCGAGCGTTCGTGTACACCTGACTGCTAAGAATAAAGTCGCCAAAGCGATCCGTGGACAGCAGGGTAGAGCGCATGCCAAGGCGATCCAGCAGGCGCTTTCGGGGGTACTCGAGGTACGCCTGATCACTGCCCAGGGTCTGTTTTAAGGCGTATACCGCTAACAGTGTGTCGTAGTTTTCGTAGTCCCAATGGGTGCCCGGTGTTCTCACTAAACCGCGGTTACGCATCCCTGCCACAGAGCTGGCGCCGGCCCAATAGGCCAGGCCCGATCCCGTGGCGTACTCCATGCCAAAGCTGTCTACGGGATACAGGCCGCTGGACATATTCATGACGTGGCGCAGGGTGATGGCATGACGAGGGTCGTCAGCACCTACAGGCATCGCGGGGAGCCAGTCTATGGCCAGGGGGGCGTCGAGGGACAAGTTGCCCGCATCAACTTGCAGACCGATGAGGGTGGCGGCGATGCTTTTCGCCGTGGACCAGGTGCGCGTACGCGTGGTGAAGTCAAAGCCATCGGCGTAGCGCTCGTGAATGATCTGGCCGTTGTGGACCACCAACAGGCTGATGGTGTCCTGCTCTGGTGTATCCCGATCGAAGGCCCAGTCGGAAGCCGCTCGCAAAGCCGCCATATCGACGGCCGGGTCGGCAGGCTGTCGGGTTCCGGCATCGCCCAGGGGCCAGGGTATCTGGCGAGCGTCTCCCGGTGGCGAGGCGAGGTTTAGGCTAGGCAAGGACTCTATCGCCTCCAGAGGGCTGTCGGGAGCTAATACCACACAGCCAATGCCCCTGCGAAAGGCCGCGCTTATGCTTGGGCCATGCTCTCCACCGCCGACGGTAACCGCTTGTTCCCGGGGATGAAGGGTATACGGGCCACCCTCGGCGGAGCCCAGCACATCATCGCCAAGATAGGCCAGTTCCTGGTCGAATACCTGCTCAAGACTGCGCCGGGATGTATAGAGGCCGTTGCAGGTGAGCACCGCTTGCACGCCATTGCGGATGAGTTGTCGGTTGGCGCTGAAGTAGTCGTAGTCGTCGCTCGCGACGCCCGGTAGTGCGATAGCCAGGAGACCGATGCAAGCCAGGCGCAGGCTGTGATGGCAGAGGATACGCAAAGGTTGTATTCCCACAGGTTTAAAAGGGGGACTATACACCGCTCAAGGAAAGCGGCCCCTGTCGATGGTTTTCTTGACGCACATCATCTTTCTCGACGACGAACTTCGCAAAAATCAGATCCCCTTATTGCGGTAATAGGACCAGTGCCATGCGGGAAGTCCCGATGGTGCATTCGCAGGATAACGACATAATTGCGAGTGCAGTGGAGTTTCGCCGCGGCCTAATGAATCAGGCCGATTGGTATGTCACCTGGATCAGTCAGCAACGTCCGTGGGAAATCAGCGTTATGCGCCTGCCAGCCAGCGAACTGGTAGGGCGTGCCTGGCATCACGGTCGCAACATCGAGTACCGAGTGAGCTGGCGAGCGGTAGACGACAAGGGGCAGCGTAGGGTCCCCGTACTGCCCATCTGGGCCAGGGCTTTGGCCACCTAGCAAGATCCGCCGCTCGCCTCCGTCGCGGTGAGCCGCCTAAAATTTAGAGGCGGACGTGCCCTTGGCCAAACTAGACTTTGTCCACCGTTTTTCCATGAAGTTTCATCTTTCTGGTGATATTACCAATATCACGGCTGGGGTCGGGCTGTAACAAAACTGCAACATAGCAGGCATACGCTGCCCGCGTTTCTTGATGTCCAACTTCAGCGTCCTGCCCGGGGAGGGGTATTGCCTTGAAGAAGTCACTTAGTCAGGTATTTGTACGAAAAGCTCTTGTCAGTGCGATTGCTGCGAGCACAGCCGGCGTAGCTATGCTGCCGGTCGCCGCTTACGCCCAGCAACAGTCAGCGGAGATCACCGGTCGAGTGGTTGATGCGCAGGGAAACCCCGCTGCTGGAGCTGAAATCTTGGTGGTCGACGAGCGCTCTGGTACCCGCCGTACCACGAGAGCCAACGAGAGTGGCACCTACTCTATCCGTAACCTTGCCGTTGGTGGCCCCTACGCTGTAAGCGTAAATGGGGTGAAGCAAACCACTGTGCAATCGATATCCCTGGGTGGTGCTTACGAGCTGCCATTAGTTGTGGGTGGAGCCAGTGCTATCGAGGAGGTTATCGTGCTGGGCCAGGCGCAGACGTTTGACGTAGCGCCGGGTCCTTCAGCTAACTTTGGAATTGAAGATCTCGAAAGCGCCGTTGCCTTCGATCGAGATATCAAAGACGTATTCGCCATGGATCCGCGTATCAATGTCCAAGGCGACGAAGGTGCTGTTAACTGCACCGGAAAAAGTCCTCGCTTCAACACCACAACTCTCGATGGCGTTCGCTACAGCGATCAGTTTGGTTTGAACGACAACGGTTATGGCACCGCGACGGGGATGCCTTTCCCCTTTGATGCGGTAGAGCAGGTAGCGGTTGAGATCGCTCCCTTTGACGTTCGCTATGGCGGATTCTCCGCCTGTAACATCAACGCGGTAACCAAGCGCGGCGGGAACGAGTGGCACGGTAGTGCCTTTTACGAGTACACCGACGACAGCTTACGTGGCGACGAAGTTGAGGGAGTTCCTTTCAACATCGATCCCTACGAAGAGAAGTTTTACGGCTTCTCTGGTCAGGGCCCTCTGATTAAAGACACGCTTTTCGTTAGCTTTGCCTACGAGAAGCAGGAAGTCCCGAGATTTCTTGCCCAGGGCTTTGCGGGTTCCGGAAGTGGCGAAGAGCGTCCGTGGTTGAGCGAAAGTGATTTCAACCGTGTGCGCGATATTGCTCAAAATACCTACAACTATGATCCGGGCGGCCTACCTGGTGACGGCTCACAGGAAGGTGAGAAGTATTTCGCCCGGGTTGATTGGAATATAAACGAAACCCACCAAGCCTCCTTTGTTTACAACTACTACGAAGGTTTCCAGGATCGTGCTTCCGATAGCGACGACAACGAATTCGAGTTCGAAAATCACTACTACGTGAAGGGTGACGAGAACACGACGTTCTCAGGCTTCCTGTCGAGCCAGTGGACCAATAACTTCTCCACAGATTTGTTCATCGGTACCCAAGAGCAGAACGATAGCCAGGTGACCGTGGGCCCACTGGACTTTGGCGATCATCAGATCTCCGATATCGACCGAAACACAATTTATCTCGGTGCCGACGATTCTCGTCAGGCCAACGATCTGAACTACGATGCAACGTATTTCCGCCTTAACGCCCAGTATCTGTTCAACGATCACAACATAACCTTCGGCTACCATCGTGAAGAGCTGGATGTTTTTAATCTCTTTGTGCAGCACTCCAATGGCGGCGAGTACGACTACTTCGATGACTCCGCGGGCAACCCAGATTTCTGTGCGGCGTTGGACGCTCAGGGACGTTTTGATAACGCAGAGTGTGGCACCACGGGATTGGACAAGTTTGAACTAGGTCGTCCCAGCCGGATCTACTACGGCAGCGGTGGCGGAACCAACGATCCAAATGATGCCGCAGCGAGTTTCACTAACACGCTTAATGCCGTGTTTATTCAGGATGACTTCTCTATCGGCGACGATATCAACGTAACCGTTGGACTGCGCTACGAGTGGTGGGAGACTGACGATGCTCCTCGGTTCAACCAGGCGTTTTCTGATGCCTACGGGTTCCGAAATGACGAGACCATTGATGGAACGGATCTGTTCATGCCTCGTGTCGGCGTCACCTGGGATTACAATGATGACCTCACCATTCGAGGAGGTTTTGGTCTGTACTCCGGCGGTAACCCCAACGTTTGGCTGAGTAATTCTTACTCCAACGACGGTATCTCTAACGCCCAGTTCCAGCTCCGGAACTTCGACAGTAGCGCGACGATTCTGCCAGGTTCCGAGGATTCCTTAGATCTCAGTCGTGAGCAGCGCCCGGGCTATGATGTTCCTCAGTCTCTAGTAGATGACGTGCTCGCCGTATCCGATGAAGACGCCAGTGATTCCTTCCTTGCTCTGGTTGATCCTGATTACGAGCAACCATCGGAATGGAAGTTCTCCCTTGGAGCGACCTACGACTGGAACGGCTACATAATCGATGCGGACTATCTTTATACCCGCGGTGAAGACGTAGCCTATTACGTTGATGTTTCTCAGCAGCAGGTGGGTACGACGGTTCTGGGTCAACCTATCTACGACTTCGTAGATGGTCTTGGCGAAGAGAACTACATGTTGACGAACTCCAATCAGAATCCAGAAGCACACGTCTTCAGCGTTAGCGTGCGCAAGTTCTTCGACAATGGTGTGGACTTCCTGTTTGGATACGCCTACACGGATGCGGAAGATGTGAGCCCCATGACTTCCTCTGTGGCAGCTTCAAACTTCGGCAATGTGGCTCTGAATGACATCGTCGAACCGGCCGCTGCCACCAGCAACTACGTGATTCCCCATCGCTTCACCTTCCGCTTGAACTATCGCCAGAAGTTCTTTGGCGACAATGAAACTCGTTTCTCGCTGTACAGCTTCTGGCAAGAAGGTCAGCCGCAAAGCTACGTAATGGGTTCTCAAGATCTGGAAGGCGACGGTTTCTTCGGTCGTCACTTGCTTTACGTGCCCACGGGGCCTGATGATCCGGCGGTCGTTTTCGCTGACTCTTTTGATTACGACGCTTTCGATGCATGGCGTCGTCGCGAAGGTCTCAGCACCGGCTTTACCAAACGTAATGAAGAGTTCGCCGACTGGAGCTATCGTTTAGACCTACGTCTTGATCAGGAATTTCCGATCTATAACGACATCAAAGGTGTTGGCTACATCAAGGTCTATAACTTCCTTAACATGCTCAACGATGATTGGGGCGTGCAGACGCAAGCTCAATTCTTCTCGCAGCAGGTCGTCGATTCATCGATTGATGATCAGGGGCGTTATGTCTTTGAGAGCTTCACGGACCGGAACATCAACGACGTGCAAGAAGAGCGTTCTCTCTGGGAACTTCGGGTAGGTTTGTCCGTCCGTTTCTAAGCGTTGGTCGAAACGCAAAGCCCGCATCGGATAGTCCGGTGCGGGTTTTTTTTGTTTACCGGGAGCACACTCTTTCGCTGTATAGCTCCAATGGTTGAATCTAGCTCTCCACCGGCAGCGGCGCATCCTGCTTAACCGTCTGCAGACTAAAGCTCGACTCGATGTCTTTGACGCCGGGAAAACGGAGGATGCCGCGCATGGCAATCTCTGAAAAATGGTCCATGCTTCGGGCTACGACCTTGAGCAAATAATCGTAGGCGCCGCTCATGGCGTGGCAGGCCACGATGTGCTCTTCATTGGCGACGCTGTCCAGAAACGCTCTGGTCTTGCGATCATCGTGCTTCTCGAGTTGTACCTGGACAAATGCGGTTACCGTTAGCCCTATGCGGCGTTGATCGAGCGTCGCCCGGTAGGCGGCGATGATGCCTTCTTCCTCCAGGGCCCGGACCCGACGCAAGCAGGGGGACTCGGATAGATCCACACGCTCGGCGAGTTCAACGTTGCTGATTCGCCCCTCGGATTGCAAGGCGGCGAGAATCCTTCGGTCAGTGCGGTCGAGATTCATAGGTGGTATCCGTCTAAAAGACAACAATATGAGCCATATAATTGCCTATAAGCATAAAACTGCGCAATAGAAAGCACGAATCTGCCTCAGTATAGACGCTACCCTAAACCCCATAACTTCAAATCTTCAGCGGGAGACCGACGATGGCAGACCTCTTTGAAAACCCCATGGGCCTGGACGGCTTTGAATTTGTAGAGTTCGCGGCGGTGGAGCGCGGTGTTATTGAGCCCACTTTCAAAATGATGGGGTTTACCCACGTTGCCCATCACAAGACCAAGGACGTGGATCTATGGCGCCAGGGCGACATCAACTTTATCGTCAACTACGAGAAGGCATCGCCCGCAGGTTTCTACACGCAAGAGCATGGACCCAGCGCCTGCGGTATGGCGTTTCGTGTCCGCGACGCGGCGGCGGCCTACAAGCTCGCCCTGGAGAACGGTGCTCAACCCATCGATATTCCCTGCGGGCCCATGGAGCTGAAGCTTCCGGCGATCCGTGGTATCGGAGGCGCGATTCTGTATCTCATAGACCGCTATGAGGAAGGCTCTTCAATCTACGACATCGATTTTGTGTTCCTCGACGGCGTTGAGCGCCATCCCGAGGGTTGTGGTTTCCATACCATTGATCACCTTACCCACAACGTGTATCGCGGTCGCATGGACTACTGGGCCGGTTATTACGAGAAGCTGTTTAACTTCCGGGAAATTCGCTTCTTCGATATCAAGGGCGAATACACCGGGCTCAAGTCCCGGGCCATGACGGCTCCCGATGGCAAGATTCGTATTCCCTTGAACGAGGAGGGCGGTTCAGGTGGTCAGATCGAGGAGTACCTACTGGCCTACAACGGCGAAGGTATTCAACACATCGCTTTTGCCTGTGACGATCTCCTGGCCTGTTGGGATCGATTGAAAGCACTGGGGGTACCCTTCATGACGCCTCCGCCGGCCACCTACTATGAAATGCTTGAGGAGCGTCTGCCCGGCCACGGAGAACCCACCGGTGAACTCCAGGCGCGCGGTATTCTTCTTGACGGCACCACCGATGGGGAGCCGCGTCTGCTCCTGCAGATCTTCTCCGAAACGCTTATCGGGCCGATTTTCTTCGAGTTTATTCAGCGCAAGGAGGATGAGGGCTTTGGCGAAGGCAACTTCCAGGCCCTGTTCGAATCCATGGAGCGCGATCAACTCCGCCGCGGCGCCTTGCAGACCGACGACGCGGCCTGAGACAGTCTTGAGGGGTCGGTCGTTCTAGATCGACCCCTTGCGTCTCCTCCTTCCGTTCCGTACACCTCCTTCGAAAGTCTCATTCGTTGCGGCGGCCCACGGGTGTAGCCTGTGGCTTAGGAGGAGCCCATGTCAGATCAGCGTCCTTACGTCACCCCACCAAAGCTAAACCTGTGCCCACCTAACCTCGGGGTACGGAAATCCCGGCAAGCTTGTCCGGGTCTCGCGGCCTTGCTTTCGTCGCTGGCCTTTGCCTTTACGCTACCCCTTGAGGCCGCGCCGGTTCAGCTCGACTGTCGATATCCGCAGGTAGCGGGTCCGGAGAAGGGTCTGCGTGATGCGGCGGAACCTCTGGAATTTCGTTTTACCATCGATCGCGAGGCGAATACGGCGAGCATGCTCCGGGGTGAGTTCTCGGCAGAGCTAGAGCTTCGCTTCGCCCAGCGTCATTTGACCTTGTTTCAAACCACGGGAAACGAGGGGCTTAACGTCACCATCATCGTGTTTGATGCATTCGATGAGAGCGATTTGTATCGCAGCGTGCACAGCCGACACGCCATGATTGGCAGCTTGGGCGAGTTGCGGCCCTCCCAGTATTACGGACGCTGCGAGCCTGTTTATGCCGAGGAGGATTGATCCGATTTGTAGTGTTCGTCCAATACGGCGCGAACCAGGGGGTTTTCGAAGCGCCGCTTAAGGGTGATGGCGTAAAAGGTCTCCCGCAAGGCGTCAAAATGCTCCGCTTCCACCAGCCTCCCACTATCCAGTTCGTCGCGAACCACGATAGGAGGGACCACGGCTACACCGTGATCGGCGCGGGTAAGCAGGCGAATCATGGCCATATCGTCGACTTCGGCGACGATGCGCGGCTTTAATCCCTCGCGATCCAGCCAGGCATCGAAGCTGTTACGAATTCCCGTGGCGGTAGAGGGCAAGATCAGGGGTTGGCTGGCGATGAGCTCCCGCACATCGTCATCAGGACGGACTCGTTCTGGAGAACCCACAAGGCTGACGGGCTGGTCGTCAATAAGGTGGGCGAGCCAGGGCATATCATGGCTCACCGTTGGCGGTGAGTTGACCAGCACCACATCTACCTGGAGCGCTTCTAGCTCCTCCAATAGTACGTTTAAGCCGTCGGAGCGAACGATGATGTCGATGTCTTCCCGCTGGAGCAGAGGCTTGAGAAAAGCGACCTGAAAGTTTCTGGAGAGCGTTGCTATGGCACCCACGCGAATCACCTGTCTTGCTCTAGCATCCAGGCCATTGAGGGTGCCTACGAGATCTTGGCCGGCGGTGAAGATGGTGTCAGCGTAGTCGAGGGCAACGCGGCCTGCCTCATTGATGACCAGCTGACGTCCCTTGCGATCGAAAAGGGCGTGGCCGAGTTGGTCCTCCAGGGTTTGGATTTGCACGGATAAAGCGGGCGCCGACACGTGGAGGACTTCCGATGCTCGCGCGAGGCTGCCCTCGTGGGCGACGGTCCAAAAGTACTTTAAATGCTTGTAATTCAGCGGCATAGGAAGAGTATATCAAGTGATTTCAATTATCTTTAGTTAATATAAGTTTAAATAAAGCGTTAAAAGATTCAATTATTTATTGGAGCCGTATTTTCGTAGAGTGCCGCCAGACCTGTTCAGAGTAGTTGAATCATGGCGGTTTCCCTCGGCCTACTGGCTCTCGCCCCAGCCCTCGCATGGCTGGTGGGCGGATTATTGAGCCGACCTGGGCACGACTATCGTCAGCAGGCCGCGCGCACGGCCAGTATTGGTGGGGGCTTGCTGGCCCTGCTTGGCGCGATGACTTGCATCGGGGTTCTTGTCCTTCAGGGTCCCCAGAGCCTGCAGGCTCCTGGTGTCGCTGGGCAGCTTCTGCTTTTGCGCATCGACGCCGTCAGCATTGCCATGGTTTCCTTGATCAGCTTTGTCGGCACTGTTGTGGTTCGCTTCAGCCACGGCTATCTCAGTGGCGACCCTCGCCAGGCCGCATTTCTCTCCTATCTTTGCCAAACCCTGGCCAGCGTGTCCCTGCTCGTCGTCGCCGGCAGCGTTTGGCTGTTGCTTGCGGCCTGGGTGGCCATGAGTCTTTCCCTTCATCGCCTGCTGTTGTTCTACCCCGATCGTCCACGGGCTCATCTGGCGGCGCGGAAAAAGTTTTTTCTTGCCCGCTGCGGCGACCTGGCCCTGGCTCTGGCGGCTCTGTTGCTGGTGCTGCGCACGGGTACCGCTGACATTGCCGTCATCGCGGAGCTGGCGGCGAATCCAAAGGCACCACCTTTGACCGCACCGGCATTGTTTCTGGTGCTTGCGGCGATACTCAAATCTGCCCAATTCCCCACCCACGGCTGGTTGGCTGAGGTCATGGAGGCACCCACACCCGTATCAGCGCTGCTCCATGCGGGAATCGTCAATGCCGGGGGATTTCTGATTATCCGTTTCGCGGACGTGATCGTTACCCAGGGGCCGGCGCTGTATTTGTTGCTCCTTGTCGGCGGTTTAACGGCACTATTCGGCTCCCTGGTGATGATGACGCAGCGAACCATCAAAGGGGCACTCGCTTATTCCACCGTGGCTCAGATGGGGTTCATGCTATTGCAGTGTGGCCTTGGTGCCTTTGCATCGGCGCAGCTCCATATCATCGCCCACTCCCTGTACAAGGCGCACGCGTTTCTGTCCTCGGGCAGTGTTGTTGACATGGCTCGGGGTCGTGCGGCGGCAGAGCCGTCACCAGCGGTTCGCCTTCCCCTGGTGCTGGCGAGCCTGGGCATTGCCAGTGTCATCTTCTTCACCTGGAGCAATTGGATGGGCATGACCCTGGCGAACAAGCCCGCCATTGTCGGCCTCGGCGCCATCTTAGTCCTGGGAGCCATGCACCTGCTTATCCAGTCGGGGCGGGAAGCACCTTCTTTCCTGGTGCTCGCGCGGGCGGCGACCACGGCCACGGTAGTGGCCGGACTCTATTTCACCTTGCAGGCGCTGGCAGCCGTGGTTTTTGAGACAGCGGTACCGGCGGCGGGGCCCTTGAATTCGATACAGGTCTTGCTCATGGGATTTGTGTTGCTGGCCTTTGGCGGCATTACCGCCTTGCAGTGGTATCTGCCCGCCGCCGAAGGTAATCGGCGCTGGCAGGCTTTCTGGGTCCACCTGTCCAACGGTTTCTACATCAATCAACTCATCAATCAGTTCATGGCGCTAAGCGACGTCGAGTCGCGGGCGTCTCGCTGAGTCATCGAGGAGATCTACCCATGACCATTCGAGAATCGGCTGTTGTTCGCCATCTCCCCGGTAATCGTCCGCCGGCTAAGCCCGCGGTGCGTGAAGCTGTGGCGTCGGTGGTCAAACGCGTTGCCCCCCTGTGGCCCCTGGATCAGTTTGTTGCCGTTAATCCATTTCTGGGCTTTGCCGAGGAGCGCTTTGAGGCTGCTTCTCGTCGAGTGAGCCTGGCTTGTGATGGACGTATGCTGATGCCCGTAGGGTTTTACCGCGACGCTCTGGCGGAAGGGCGGATTACCGCTGGAGATCTTCAGGCCGCTATTGCACGGCGAGATCTGGGCGAGCAGTTCCGTGCGGATGATTTGCAACAGTATCTTACGACGGGTGTGGACACGGAATCCAAAGCCCTTCCTCACTGCGCGGAGGTTTGTGGGCAGATCAGCGACCAAGATTGGTCGGGACAGGTGCTGGAGCGGGTGTCCCATTGGGCGGCGGGATACTTCGACGCGGGTCAGGCGAGTTGGCCATCACCGTTCGCCCATCTGCGGCCCTACAGCGCCTGGAAGCAGGAAGCGGCTATCGATTGCAGCGATACGATCCTCGGTCTTCACGGAGCCCAGGAGCAGTTGGGTCAGTTACCGGATTCCCCCGAGGCCCTTTGTGAATACGCATTGCAGCGACTGGCGGTGCCAGAGTCTCTTCTCGAGCTGTATCTGCACCGTTTGCTGATGAGCGTCGGTGGTTGGGTGGCCTACGCCCGCTACCAAAGTTGGCAACAAGAATTGGCGGGCAATGCCCCAGAATTCGTCGTCGATCTGTTGGCCGTGCGCCTCGCCTGGGAGCTTTTGCTGCTCCGGGCCTACACCGATGAGGGTGCGGAACTTGCCTGGCGTCGGGCGATCAACCTTGCGCTTCCTCAGGCGGATACGCAGCGTCCTCTGGAGCGTGAAGAATGGCTCAAGCTGTTGATTCACGAAGCCTATGAGCAAGCCTGGGAGCGGGGAGCCATAACAGCCCTGCGCGGTGGGGGGGCTTCGGCCGCCGTGCGGCGGCCAGATGCCCAGGCCGTATTTTGCATCGATGTGCGCTCAGAGGTGTTCCGTCGCGCGCTGGAGTCGGTCAATGACCGCATCGAGACCCTGGGCTTCGCCGGTTTCTTTGGTTTACCCGTTGAATACATCCCTCTAGACGGGCAGCGCGGGCCGGCCCATTGTCCGGTGCTGCTGGAGCCGGCGCTGGCCGTGCGCGAGGCCGTGCATGCCCAGCCCGAGGACATTACTGAACGCCTGTCTCGGCGCGTGCGTTTGCGGCGGCAACTGAGCCATGGTTGGCGCGCCTTTCGGAGCTCGGCGGTCTCATGCTTCGTGTTTGTCGAGAGCTATGGGTTGGCCTACGCGCTGAAGCTCGCCGCCCACAGCCTGGGTCTGTCCAGACCAGAACCTCATCCTCGTCATCGAGGCCTGCCCCCGCGCCTGGCGCGGGACCTGGGACCACAACTTCGTTCCCTAACCGGCGGGGAAGAGGTGGGCCTGGATCGGCAGATTGAGTTCGCCGAGTCCATCTTGCGAGGCATGTCCCTGACCAAGGGTTTTGCGCCCCTGGTCCTTCTGGCCGGTCATGGCTCGACAACGACTAACAATGCCCATGGCGCGGGTCTGGACTGTGGGGCCTGCGGTGGGCAAACGGGAGAAGCGAGTGCACGTATCGCGGCTTTGATTCTCAACAACCCGGCGGTGCGCGAGGCTTTAGCGGAGCGGGGGCTTGGTATTCCTGAGGACACAGTATTCGTCGCGGCGCTCCACAACACCACCACCGACGAGTTCTCGCTCTTTGATGAAGACGGCATGCCTCCTTCCCACTACCAGGCTGTTAAAGCACTGCGCCGTGATCTCGCTGAGGCCGGAAACCTGGCGCGAGGCGAACGCCGGCAGCTTCTCGCCCTGGCCCCGAACGAAGACGTGCACGCGGCGGTGCTGCGGAAAAGTCGTGACTGGAGCGATGTGCGTCCCGAGTGGGGGCTGGCCGGTTGCGCGGGCTTCATCGCTGCCCCGAGGGAACTCAGCCAACGGCTAGATCTCGGTGGGCGGAGCTTTCTCCACTCCTACGATTATCGAGAAGACAAAGACTTTAGTGTGCTGGAACTCATCATGACCGCCCCCATGGTGGTGGCCAGTTGGATTAGCCTCCAGTACTACGGATCCACGGTCGATAACCAGCGTTTCGGCAGCGGCAACAAAACACTCCATAACGTGGTCGGCGCCAGCATTGGTGTCTTTGAGGGTAACGGTGGCGATCTGCGGGTGGGTTTGCCCCTGCAGTCGGTGCACAATGGCGAGAAACCCGTCCACGAGCCCATGCGCCTATCCGTGTTTCTGGCGGCGCCCATAGCCGCCATTAACGATATTTTGGAGCGCCACGAGCATGTGCGGCATCTGGCCGACAACGGCTGGCTCAAGCTCTTCGCGGTGTATGATGATGGAGCCATAGTGGTGCGTTATGCGGGAGACCTTCACTGGGAGCCCGTTACCGGGCAAGATACCCCATGAGGTTATCGGTGGAGCACTACCTTGAAGCAGTTTCGGGACATTCTTGTCTACGCTGAGATCGACGATGCCGAGTGTCTAGCTCAAGTGGTTGCCGTCGCGGCGGCCCACGGATCGGCGATTACCGTATGCGAGATTGTTGAACCCCCACCCAGTCATCAGGATAACCGGGGCGTCATTGAGCGTCTGAGCAAGCTCCGTTGGTCGCGAGCATTTCAGCGCTTGCGCCGGATCGTGGACCAGTTTGCTGAGCACATGGTTATTGACTACTCCGTGTTTACGGGCGTGCCCTTTGTCACCATCACGGAGCAGGTGGTGCAGCAGGATTTCGATCTCGTGGTGCACATCAGCGAGCCGGTGCAGGTGGCCAGCGGTATCGGTTTGAACGCAACGGGCATGCACCTTATGCGCAAATGCCCCTGTACCGTATGGGCCTTGCATCCGGAGCGTTTGACTCAGAGCAACAACGTGGTCTTGGCCCTTGATCGAGAACTGGCCGCGGAAACCACGGCGGCGGAGGCCTTTGCCATCACCCTGGCTGAATCAGCTCTCGCCCTGGCCGATACCCGAGATGGCGATCTGCATGTCGTTCACGCCTGGAATCCCTATGGCGCGGAGCTGTTAAGCGATACGGAACTGGGTCTCAGCGAGTCCGAGCTGCAGGTGTACCGCACCCAACAGCGGCGGGACAGCGAACAGTGGTTCAAACGTATCGTGCAACGTATAGAGAGCATTTCCCCAGACCCCTTGCGCGTCAAGCCTCACTTAATTGAAGGGCGGGCAGTGCCGGTAGTCCATCGTATGGTCGACGAGACGGCGGCGGGCATGCTCGTTTTGGGAACCGTTGGAACGTCGGCGAACCCGGGAGTGCTGATCGGCGCGACCACGGAGTCTATCCTCGCGGGCTGCGGCACACCCGTGCTCGCTCTGAAGCCACCGGGTTTTGTTTCACCATTGACCCTAGCTCGTCAGTCGTAAGCCCTCGATCGTAAGCCCTAGACCTTTGCAAAGGCCGTACGGAGACCACAGCAGGCGACAGCAGGAGGGGCCGTGGCAACACTCGGCTCGGGCCCTGTGACACCGCCGGTGCTTGTCGTCGGCCCTCGCGCGGCAGCCCTGGAGACGGCCCTGGCCGAAGCCATGCCATCCGATGTCCACCTCTCCCGCATCGATACGGTCCGGCCTCTCACGCCATCCGAACAGGACGCAGAAATAGCACTGGGACCACCGGATCAATTGGCCCCGATGCTCTCGCAGTTGCCCCGTTTGCGCTGGGTCCAATCCACCTGGGCGGGCGTCACCCCATTTATCGACCACCCTCGCCGAGACTATCAGTTGACGGCAGCCAAGGGCATGTTCGGCGCTGCCATGAGCGAGTATGTGTTGGGTTGGGTCTTGGCTCTGGAGCGATCGATTCTCCGCCACGCGACGGCGCGCCATTGGGACGATCGGCCTGATCGAGGTGTGGGCGACAAGCGCCTGGGGATCGCCGGGGTGGGCAGTATCGGTCGGGAAGTAGCGCTACGCTGCGCGCCGTTTTTTGACGAGGTCGTCGGCCTAAATAGCGATGGGCACCCGGTAGAGGGTTGTCGCCGCTGCTACGGGATGGATCAGCGCTTTGAGTTTGCCCGGGGGCTCGACGTGCTTGCGCTCTTGCTTCCTCAGACGGAGCAGACCACAAGACTGGCCGATGACAGGCTTCTCGACGCGCTGAACCCTGGCGCGATTGTCATGAACGCTGGGCGGGCCAATGCCTTGGATTTACCTGCGGCACTTCAGCATCTGGAGTCTGGCGGTCTCAGTGCCCTGGTGCTCGATGTGCTCGCCGAGGAACCCCTGGAGGAGGGCAGTGAGCTGTGGTCACTGCCGGGCTTGTATCTGACATCCCATACGGCGGCGCCCACGGAGACCCACGCCATCGCTCGCCAGTTTCTGGACAACCTGGGGCGCTATCGCCGCGGTGAGCCTCTACACGGGCTCGTGGATTTCACCCGCGGGTATTGAGAAACCTGGCTCTACCTCGTCTTCAGGACTGATCGCCGCTGCGCCGTCCTCGTCGCCGGCGGCGCTCTTTCTCTCCCGAGGCGCCATAGAGTTCACTTTGCAGCCCAAAGCCCATGCGTCGCTCGCTCTCCAGTTCGCGACGGCGATCCTTGTGTTGCGTAAACACGCAGGAACAGGAGCTCTCCCCGCAGGTTGGCAGTGGGAGTTCCGGAGCAAAGCGCTTCAGGTAGCGGACATTTTCCTGCTGTCGCGCGGCCTGGCAGCTGCGCGGGCCGGGTTTGATGGACACGGCGGAATAGGGAGTGTCCATGGCAGAGGATGCCGCCGTGGACGATTTTACGGAACGCTGCTGCGGCGTTTTCCGTCGAGAGGAGGTTCCCGTTGCGCTTGACGCAGTGGTCAGCCGCAACAGAACTAGGGCGATGGCTACAACGGCACCCGCTATGGCCCAGGTCATACGCGTTACTCCAGCGAGAAGGGCAGAGAAATCAACGCTACGGGTGCCGCAATCGGCTAGCAATTCACTCGCGGTAAAGTGTGAGGTGGCTCACAGTTTCAGCGATTACGGCCTAACCGCTCATGGGCATCAACCCATTCGTTCTTGCGCGTGACCTTGTCAACTCGCGTTGCTGCACCCAGGGACAGTTCACCGGCCACCACCAGCGCCGCGGCGATCTCCGCTAGCTTCAAGGCTTTATCTTTGCCATGGCAGCCCAGGATCTCCAGGCACTCTCGCTGCGTAGGTAGGCTCGTACCGCCGCCATAGCTGGCCACGATAAGTGCCGGGAGTGTTACGGAGAACTCGTAGTCACCCTCTCGGGTGACCCGGTTGTATACCGTGCATTGGTTGGACTCGCCGATATTGGCGATGTCCTGACCCGTAGCGAGATACAGCGCCGCCAGGCCATTTGCCGGGTGTGCGGCGTTGTTGGACGAGTTGGTCAGGAAGGAGGCGAGGGTGGTAATGCCCTGGCCGTAGTGCATGGCTTCGGGAGTTATGCGTAGGTTTCGCTCACAGATTTCCCGGGGAATGGTGATCTCTGCCGTGACCCGCTTGCCGCGGTTCTTGAGGAGATTGACCGAGGAGGTGCGTTTTTCCGTATCGAAGTTGCCCGACAGCAGGTAGTGACGCAAGGTGGGGTAGTTTTCCTGAATCCATTCGCAGGCAACGAAGGTAGCGCGACTGGTCATGTTTTGCCCGGCGGCATCCCCGGTGGAGTAGTTAAAGCGGGTGTAGACAAAATTGTGCGCGCAGTAGTGTTCGATTTCGTCGAGCTTGCCCACGGAAGTTGTGCTTTCAGCTACCTCCTTGATCTGGCCGAAGTTCTCCACGAGCCAGCGATCGAAGTCACGGGCGTCGCGGGCGTTGTGAAACACAAAGCAGGGCGCGCGCTGCATGGCTTGGCCGACCACCGTCGTAGTCACGCCGCCGGCTTCGCGAATGACCTTCATGCCCCGGTTGTAGCTGGCGAGCATGGTGCCCTCTACCGTCGCCATGGGCACGTAGAATTCGCCCTGCGCATATTCGCCATTGATCAGCAGCGGACCGGCGACGCCGATAGGAACCTGAGCAACGCCAAAAATGCTCTCGATGTTCCCCGACATGTCTTCGGGATTGAAGGAGAACTGTTTCGTGTGATTTAGCGTCGCCCCCGTGGTCTCTTCGATAAAGCGCTGTCGTTCGGCAACGATCTCGGGGTTGTAGTCATTGGCGTTATCTCTGGGGATGGACTTGCTCATTATTCTTGCTCCGAAACAAAGCCCGCTAAACTAACCGCGCGGCTGGGGGAGGTCAATTTGCACTCATCCTCTGCGTAGGTGAATGCGCCCGGGTCAGGCAAACTCGGGTCCGGTCAAATCGATGGTGTGGAGGATAAACAAGTGCTCACGGTTCGCAGACTCCTGGTGTTGTTATTGGGTTCGCTATTGTCACCCCTGGTGTGGGCGACGACTGAGGCGACGCCACTGGTGGCAGATCCCCCTGATGATGGTGCTCATCCCGCGTCCATCGTCGAATTGACCATACCCAGTCACGGAGCGCGTCTACCGGGGCATATCTATCTCGCGGCCGGTGCAGGGCCGCACCCGACGGTGGTTTTCCTCCACGGCTTTCCCGGCAACGAACGAAATCTCGACCTGGCTCAGGCCCTACGCCGCGCAGGTTTTAATAGCCTGTTTTTTCATTATCGCGGTGCCTGGGGCGCGGAAGGTGAGTACCGTATTGCACATCTGACCGAGGACACGGCAACGGTACTCCGTTGGTTGCGGGCGGAGGAACAGCTGAGGGCGCTGCGCATCGATCCCACGGCTCTGTCCCTGCTCGGTCACTCCCTGGGCGGGTATACGGCCCTGGCGGCGGGTTCTCAAGATCCCGCTTTACGCTGCGTCATGGCCCTGGCTCCGGCGAATCTCGCTCTGTGGAAAGACGGTGCCGAAGACGGAGGGCTGCTGTTTGAACGCCTCCAAGCCTACGCCGATAGCTTGTTTATGCTCCGAGGTCTTGATGGAAACAAGCTTGGGGCGGAGCTGCGCACCACACCGCGAGAGCAGCTTGATACGGAGCGGTTTGCTCCGGGATTAGTGGGTAAGTCTGTGCTGATGATCGCCGGTGATCGGGACCAGGCGACGCCTCCGGCGCAGATGTTCGATCCTGTGGTCAGGGCCTATCTTGAGGAGCCTAGGATGTACCTGAGTACCCTCAAGCTACCCACCGACCACAGTTTCTCTGGCCTTCGCCTAAGACTTACGGAAGCTATTTTGGACTGGGCGGGAGAGCATTGCGCAAGCGCTCCCTGAGCGAGGAGATCGTCGATAAGGGTCCATGCTTGGAAAGCTACCAGCCAGGCTTAGCCAGACCTAGTTCGGCCTAGTCCGGCAATAACGCCTTGCAACGCTGATGGAAGCGAGCGATTTTTCGACGAGTTTTCTGATCGGCGAAATAGCCCAGATGGGTGGAAAGCGGAATCAGCTCCGCATTGCCAATGCCATCGACGAGCATAACGCGGATGCCGTTTTCCTCTTCCACGGCGATGATGTTGTGGGGAAGCAGGTCCCGACTGAGTATGCGGAGTTCCTGTACCGCGCGGACGAACTCATCAATGCCTTCTTCGAGATCCGGGGTCATCCCTTGGGGAAGAAGCTGCTGGAGATTCTTCGGCCAACTGCCGTCGGTATTGCGCATGAGCTGGGTGACGATACCAATCCCCATGTCCGTTTCTTCCGTGCCGTGATAGCGCGGCACGTAGCGCCACAGGGTTTCACTTGCGCGGGTCAGGAGCTCCCGATAGGCCGCAATTTCTTTCCGTTGATCATCCAGAAAGCGTGCCGGGAGATGACGCTTGAAGTCCCGTCGCAGAAGCTTTCGGGCCTGTCCCGTGCGATCCGGGCGCAAAACCTTGACGCAGCGATTGGCGTGTTCCGGATGCTGGAAGCAATAGCGGGTGCCGCCAACGAACAGGGGGCGGGTATGTCGGAGCTTCAGCATACTTTCGGGGGGGCGAGTTTCACAGCGCTCGGATTTTAGCGCACCGGGAGGTAATGGCGAGTTGGCATTAGTGGCATTTTGACGAAGGCCGTCTCCCGTCGCATAGTAGCGCGGCCTCGAATTGGAACACCGCATGGGTAACCCGCGCCTCACTCTCGTCGCCATGCTGCTTGTCGCAGCGTTGGCTCTCCTTCCCTTTGGGCGCATGGTTGAGATCCCCATGGGCTTTCTGTCGCTCCTGGGCGTGGTTTTGCTGACTCGCGCGTCCGCTTTTGCTGCAGGAGCCCCGTGGCGGCGGCTGGTTGTCCTGTACCTGCTTTTCGTCACCCCCATGATCCTTGCCCTTGTCGACGCGGTAGCGCTGGAGAAAGCTAGCCTCAGCACCATTGGAAGTTTGCGTTATCCCTTTTCCTGTGCGGCGCTGCTGGCGCTGTATGCCTTGAGTCACGATGCGGAGCGCACCCAACGTCGTTTACTCGCAGTCATCGCTTATGCCGTAACGGTGTTGTTGGGCCTGTGGTGTTTTGATGGTCTGCTTCAGGCTGTGACGGGGCGAAATACCCTGGGGTACGGTGTTGGCGAGGGCTATATCAATGGGCTGTTCGGTGATGACGACAACATCAAGTTTGGTCTAACCCTGGCCTTACTCATGCCCGTTGCGGTAGTAACAACGCTGCGAAACTGGTCGACAACCGCTTCCCTGGCCTATGTGGTTTTACTGCTGACCCTGGTGGCCCTTTCTGGGAAGCGTGCAGCGTGGATCGTTGCGGCGGTAGAGCTGGCAGTCCTGCTCGTTTACTACCACGGGCGAGGGTATCTGGCACCGCGACGGGTCAGTGCTTTTGCTCTGGCGGCGGTCATGGCGCTGCTGGTGGCCTATGGCGGAAGCGACTGGGTGCGTCAGCGCAGCGATGTTCTGGTGGAAGCCGTGGAGCATCCCGACTATGAAACGCTGAACCGGGCCTCAGGAAAGCGCTTGCCTATCTGGGGAACGGCCCTACGCATGTTCTCTGACAACCCCCTGAACGGCGTTGGTCCCAGGGGGTTTCGTTATGCCTATGCAGACTACGCTAGTGCCGACGATCACTGGGCGAAACCCCTCGCGGGCTCAGCCGGTAGCCGTGGGTCCCACGCCCATCAGTTGATGCTGGATCTGGGTAGTGAGACGGGGGTATTCGGTTTGCTGGGTTACGCGCTTCTGGTCGGTGTTCTGTTGCAGGCCTGGCGACGGGCTTCCGCCGCCGCGCGATCACGGGCCTTGCCCTATGGCGTAGCCTTAACGGGCATGCTGTTTCCCATTAACACCCATCCCGCTTGGTATTCGTCCTGGTCGAGCCTTATGCTTTGGTTTTTTATCGGTCTCTACCTGTTTGCCCTGGCCGAGACATCAGCTCATGAGACGGAGACTGCGGATACCAAGAACCTATGATCATCAGTCATGAACACCGGTTCATCTTTGTCAAAACCCATAAAACCGCCGGTAGCTCCCTGGAGGTCGCTCTGGCGAGAGAATGTGCGGAGGGAGACATTGTCTCCCATATGGAGGACAACATTGCCTCCGGTATTCCGCGTAACTACGGACCTACGTCGGCCCTGGGAGCGGCCTATAATCGTCACAAGCTGCTGCGAAAGCTGATCCCGCGGCACTCCAGCCTCCTCGGGGCATTTTACTACGAGCATATGCCAGCCTGGCGTATTCGAGAGCTCGTCGGTGAAGGTATCTGGTCTGAGTATTTCACCTTCTGTTTTGAGCGGAATCCCTGGGACAAAGTCGTCTCCTACTATTTGTGGAAGAAGCATGGTCAGGGAAAGCCTATGCTGCCCTTTGGCGACTATCTCGCCCGCAAAGCCCACCGTTTGCCCAGAGACGGCGAGCTGTATTTCGATGGCGAGGAACCCATGGTGGACCGCGTGTTTGAATTTCGCGAACTCGGTGTTGCCCTTCAGGAATTACGGCAGCGCCTGGATCTAGAGCTTCCCGAGCCCCTGCCGCGAGAGAAGACCGGCGTAGCCGTGGAGCGCAAGCCCTACGTGGAGTATTTCGACGATGCGTCTCGACAGCGGGTCGCAGAGCTCTTTGCCAAGGAAATCGCCCTTATGGGCTATGAGTTTGGGGCTTAGGCGGCCTCGGGTTTGCGCACGAAATGCACGTAACCGGTCCGGGGGCCATCGATACCCATGCGCTGACGTTGGGACTGGTCGGGTACCAGATCTTCAGCGCTGTAGACCGTGACGGAAAATCCCCCCGCCTCTAGTCGCTGGGTGTAGTCCAAACCGTAGTCTCGCACGTGTTCATCGGGGCGCCGATCCCAGCTTGCCCGGACGTTCCCCGGTGTGGTGGCTTCCGCGGTACTGTCCGCAAAAATGGGTACGTTCATCACCGCCCAGCCCCCCGGCCGCAAGACTCGGAAGCACTCGTCGATGGCTTGCTTGTCATCGGGTACATCCTGGAGTACGTGGCTACAGTAAATAGCGTCCATGGTCTCGTTGGGATAGACCATGTCCTGCACGTCCAGGCGCACCATGACGTCTTTGCGCATTAGATCCGCGGTGATGTAACCCTCACCAATGGTGCTGAAGAAGAACTCGCCCAAACGCGGTTCTGGGGCGATGTGCAGAAACTGCATATGACGCTGCAATAGTTCCTGCTGTCGATCACGGATAAATAGCCAACTCAGGCGATCTCTCTCGCGACTTCGGCACACGGGGCACACGGCTTGTTCACGCCGACGCGCACCCGTGCCCGCCGGAAGAAAGTGGGAAAAGCTCCCTTCACAGACCGGACAGTAAACCGCATCCCCTTGATAGCGCTTCGGCGCGATGACGCGATTCCGCCAACGCCGAAAACGGACTTCCAGGGATTTTAAGAATTGCATAGGGGGCTCTTGGACATGCGGGATGCGAATCCCAGCTTACCGCGGTCGCCCCGAGCGGGCGCCGCGGTACTTGTCAGCAGCTTAGCCAAATACGTAGAAGGCCAGCTTATTGCCATCGGCGTCGCGGACGTAAGCGCCATAGAACACGTCCGGGATACGTTGTCCTGGTTCGCCATCGCAAGTCGCGCCCAGGTCGACGGCTTTCTTGTACAGCGCATCGACGTTTTCCTTGGTCTCGGCGTTGATGGCGACCATGTTGCCATTGCCCGGGTGATTGGGCTCTTCGTCGTAGGGAATGCAGACTGCGATCATCGGATCAGCCATGCTTTTTCCGATAAAGGCGATGCGCTCCATATCAGCCGTTACCTTGGCCCCCATGTCCTTTAGTAGCTCTGCATAGAAAGCCTTGGCGCGCTCCATATCGCTGACACCAATGGTGACGTAACCAATCATATTGTTCTCCTTACGTGAGATGGCTCCCCCTGGGGGGAGGGGATAAGACGGCGCGCTCTGCGGCGCTGGCAGAGTGTAAACGATCATTGTTCCATGGCAACCGGGCCTGCCAGCGCGTATGCTCGCGCTTCGGCGTTAATCCACTGGCAAGATGCTCGAACAACTCTACATTGCGGCGATCTTCCTAGGCCTTTTTTACGGCCTGGTCTTCAGCAGCGTTTCTCCCGCATGGCTGTTCACGGCGGCCATGGGAGCTGCCTATTTTGGTGGATTGGTGGACACCACAGCGCTGCTCGATAAGGTGACCAATCAGGGGCTCGTGACCCTGACGCTATTGATCCTCGTGTCCATTGGCCTTGAGAAGCTGAGTTGGTTGTCGCGTTTGGCTCGCGGACTGGTGGTGAAGGGGTATCGCTGGTCGCTGCTGCGGATCAGCCTTGTTACGGGTATTTTTTCTGCGGTGGTAAACAACACGGCGGTGGTTGCCACCCTGGCTAACACCTTGCGTGAAAATCCTCATCACCCACCGAGTCGCCTGCTCCTGCCCCTGTCCTATGCGGCGGTGCTTGGCGGCACTATGACCTTGATCGGGACCTCCACCAACCTCATCGTGAGTTCTTTTCTGGAGGATGCGACAGGGGAGGGCCTGGCCTTCTTCGACTTTCTCCCCATCGGATTCGCTGCGACGCTGGCTGGTCTTGCCGCCATGTTTCTTTCGTCGAGGTTGTTACCCCATCGGGAAAGGGAAGCCATCTCCATTGCTGAATACCTGGTGGAAGCCGAGGTGATGGCGGATTCTCCGTTGATTGGTCGCAGCATCGCCGACAATGGCCTTCGCGAACTTGACGCACTATTCCTGGTAGAGATCGTTCGTGGCGACCACCTCATATCACCCGTGGCACCCCAGGAGCACATCGAGGCGGGGGACAAGCTGATTTTCTCGGGTGATATCGCCCGGGTCAGCGTTCTGGAACGTTTCGACGGCTTGCGAACCTTCGCCGCCGAAGAGGGTTTGCTGCGGGGTAATCTGGTCCAGGTGGTGGTTCTGCCCGGCGCTACCGTTGAAGGCAAAACCATAAAAAACTCGGGCTTTCGTTCCCTCTTTGACGCGGCCGTCGTCGGTCTGCGTCGGGGCGGACAACGTTTATCGGGAAAACTCGGGAGTATTAGCTTACAGGCGGGCGACAGCCTGATGCTGGCGGCCGGTGGTGATTTCTATGGCCGGCGGAATGTGGATAAGAATTTTTTGGTAGTCGGCTCTCGTTCTGTGCAGGTGCAGTTGCCCGCGCTCGTGGATGTGCTCATGGGCGTGGCGATGCTGGTGGTGGTGACCCTGGCGGCGCTGGCTATCGTGCCGCTGATCAAGGGGCTCGCGGCCATGTTGGTGCTGATGCTGGGGCTTAGGGTGGTACGCCCCGGTGAGTTACGGCGGCGTTTTCCCTTTGAAATCGTCATGATCATCGCTTCCGCCCTGGTATTGTCGCAGGCCATGACCAATACGGGTTTGGTGGGGAATATCGCGGATTTCCTCCACCAGCACCTGGCGAGTCGAGGACCTTATGTGGCGCTGGCGGGGGTGTATTTAAGCACGCTCTTGCTCACGGAACTGATGACCAATAACGCGGCGGCTGCGCTCGCCTTCCCCGTGGCCTACGGCCTGGCCGAAAGCTACGGCTTGTCCGTTTTACCCTTTGCCATGGCGGTGGCCTATGGTGCCAGTGCCAGCTTTCTAACCCCCTACGGGTACACCACCAACCTCATGGTGCAAAACCTGGGTAACTATCGTTTCAGCGACTATCTGCGCTGTGGTCTTCCCGTATCGGTTTCCTATTCCCTTGTCGTATTGTTCTTGCTGCCGCTCATATTTCCCCTGGCGTAGGCGCTATAGCCCCTCCACGCGCAACATGTGTTCCAGGAGTTCCAACTGCGAATAACGCATGTCGGCGTTTTCCCCGCTTCCCCCAGAGAGGCCGTCGGCGCCATAGCTGATGAGTTCGAAGATGGGTTTGGTGCGCCCGGAGAGACCGGGGTCGTAGCGATAGCGCTTACCCCAGGGGTCCAGAAGGCTTGTCTCATCGAGACCCAGGTCTTCCCCTAGCAACACGTCGAGATTTTTTGGCATGCCGTGCCGGGTACGGTAGTAGGTGCGAATCGCGTTATCGATAGCTCGCATATCATCGCGGAGGCGGGTCGCGATCTGCAGGTCGTCGTCCCAGGCTCCCAGACCGGTGTTCTCGAGCAGAGCAGCCCTTGGATTCTTAGCGCAGAAAACCGATAGCTCCAGCTCGCTGGCCCGGTTAAGTACCGTGTAAGGAGTGACGACAAAGTCACGGGTCACAAAGGAGAACCCCTGTCCTGTGAGACTGGTGTAGCGGCCGCACAACACATCTCCAGGGAAGCTCTGTGCCTCGTCAATCGTGACCTCACGCTGATTGGGCAGGCTCCCGATCAGTCGCGTTTCATATTCAGACTGGTAGCTGGCGCAACCGCTCAGGAATATCAGAGCCAGACCCAGGCCCTGGGCCAGGCTGCGGGAGGTGACAGAAGGCAGGATCTGGGGAAATTTGCTCAGCATTAGCTAGTTCTCGTGAGATCGCGGGCCGCGAGTATGCTTGCCCCGCGGTCCCCGGGCAAGCTTGACGGAAATCGACGGAAGAGTCCCATCGATGATGTGGAGCTAGGGGCCTCCTGAGGCGATGCTGTTCCCATCGATCTTCCCGAGAGACACCCATCATGGGCGGCTTAAAACACAGTCTTTCCGTCTCTGCCCTGAGTGTGCTTACGCAGACCCAAGTTCAAGCCCAGGCACCGCTGAGTATCGAGCAACTGATTGTTGATGATTCCCGGCTACAGCTATCCGCAGGTTTACTCCTGCGGGATCGAACACCGACTACTGGTGTAGAAGATCGAGACAGCTTGTGGTCCACCACCCTGCGCTATGGTTTGTCGCCAAGGCTTGAAGTGAATGCGAACCTGGATTGGAACCAGGGCGAGCTTCGCCAACCGGGGCGCACGCAGCATCGACAGGGACATAGCTATGGGCTTGGTGGAGTGTGGCAGGCCCGCCGGGAAGACTCCTGGCCAGCGATCGTTATCGAAGCACGAGGGGATTCTGTGGCGGGTTTGGCAGACAACGATGAGCGCGTCTTCCAGGGACAGCTCGCCGCCACGCTTTATCGCAGCATAGACCCCGTCGTGTTGTCGCTCCGAGTGTCTTACCTCCGTCAGGAGAGCTATCACCTCAACGGAGGTAGGTTCAGGCCAGGAGATCAGTGGCGCGCTGAGCCCATGGTCAACTTCGCCGTTAACCCCCAGGTCACGCTTCTGGGAGGTATGGCCTTATCTATAGCGGAAGCGTCAAGTGTGGACGGGGAGCCTGTGTTCAATGACCGAGATGCCATCAGTCTGAGAGCGGGTCTTGGTTATGCGCCCAACCGAAACAACACGCTATTCCTTCTCGGTGAACTGTCCGGGGAGGGTGGTGGCAGCCAGTTCAGTTTGCAGTATCAGTATCAGTTTTAGCCGTGGTTAGGGGAACCCCACAGTTGGACGAAAGGAGTCGTCGCATGAATATAGAAAAGCTAGCCGGGGTAAGGCATTTCGTTGCACCCCTACTTGTGGCCCTGGTGGCCAGTTCGACAACCATGGCCGAGGAACAGCGGTTTGGTCAGGGTATGGACATCGTCGATTACAACCAGGTGTTCGCGGAGGCACCCACAGAGTCCGTTAGTTGGCTCAGTGAATCCCAGATGACGGAGACAAAAGGGGAGGTAATGCCGTTTATTCTAGGAGTGGTCGCCGTCGACCTGGCCTTGGCCGGATTCTTCTGGGGAGTTTATGTCCCCAACTATGCTTCTGGCGGGGGTGGCGGCGGGTCGACCTGCCCCGTGTGCTACATTCCCAAGCCCTACCCAAGGTAGCCTCTCAGGGGAGTCTGCCCTTGTCAGGCTCCCCGTTTCCTGCCATGTTTTTGGTCGATGTAGCCAGGAGTTTTGTCCATGCAGAATCCAATCCTGAGGAAAAAGCTCAACGATGGAGAGTTCGAGCGGCGCAGCAATCGTTTGGTCGTCTGGTTGTTGCTAATGCCCGTACCGACCTTGCTCTTCGCTTACTTCACCTATGTCGAATATGGCGCGCTGCCCCCCGTTGCCGTCATAGTCTCGGCCGCCGCTTTTGTCGTTATCTGCCTAGCCTGGGCTTACTTCGGTCGCCGGGACACCCTGGCGGCGATGCGTCGAGAGGGCCTGATCGACGAGGCTTACGAACCACCAAACATCTGACTACTACCGATGGGCGGTTGATACCGTGGGCCAGGCTCGCTGGCGTAGGATCAAAGCCCTGGTGGCCGTGGTCCGTAGCCTGTGGTTTGCTTGATACCGGGATAGGCTGTGTCTGCTTTTTGATTCTTTGTGCGTCCTCGGCAGCCGGTTCTAGCGACTTTAAGTCCTGGATAGCCCTCCGAGACGAGGGCGTGGTCAGACAGGCCCATGACTTCAGCTGTGGTCTCGCGGCCCTGGCAACGATCTTGACCTATGATCACCTCGACCCTACGGACGAAGCCTTTCTCTTAACGAGCTTGCGCGAACAAGACCAACGCCAGGGTCTGGAACGTAGCTTTGATGATGGCGTTTCCTTTGCAGACCTGCGCGATCTGGCTCAGAGGCAGGGCTATCGCGCGGCGGGGATTGCGGTCCCTACGACCACTCTTAGGCAGCTCTCCCGACCGGTCATAGCGGCGTTGACCGTGGATGGACGTGCCCACTTCACGGTGCTCAAAGGATTCAGCGAAGACGGGCGAGCCATCCTCGCCGATCCGAGTTGGGGGAATATGCGCATGACGCCATGGGCGTGGGAGCGGGCCTTCGAAGCTGGCGAAAGCGGGTCCGGTCGCGTCCTCGTGGTACTCGCAAGCGACGCGACCGATTGAGTACTACCGCTTAACCCATTGCCGAGATGGCTCGGACTTTGGGCTCAGGCTCTAGCACAGGAACAGGCTAAAACTCCCGAACCTCCATCCCCAGGGCCTCTATGGTTTGCGCATCGCCTCGATGCCCTGCGGGGCCCGTGACAACCGCTACGGAAGCGGCATCGGGCTTCAGGTAGGTTTCGCTGACCCGTACCAGGTCGTCGAGGCTGACCTGAAGGATGGCCTGCCGGAAGGCCATGCGCTGGGCAAAGTCCCGGCCAAACCGTCGATTGTGGAAATCCTGCTTCGCTTCTCCGGCCGGTGAGCCGGGTTTATCGAGGGTGCCGATGACACCGAGAATTGCTTCCTCTAGCGCCGCTGGGCTGTGCTCGCCAGCGCTCATCCATCGTATGCTGGCATCAAAATCATCCAGAGTGCCGGCGATGCGCGGATCTCGGTAGGAGAAGAAACGGAAGGCGGCGGTGCTCGCGTCGTGGCTGGCCCCGCCGCCGTAGGCACCACCTTGCTCGCGGATCGCACGATGGAGATAGCCATTGCGCAGGTAGCCGGCCAGAACCGTCAGGGCAGCGGCGTCGGGATGACCGCTGGGAACCGTTGGGAAGGCCTTGGCGCAAAAGCTTACTTGCGAGTTCACAACCCAGCACTCATGTCGCTGTTCCCGAAGGGGTTGCAGTTTCAGGCCTTGAACCTCCTGGCGCGGCAAGTCTCCCCAGGCGTCCAGCGCAGCCTCGGCAACGGCTTGTCCCTGACCTGGTTCGGCCACGATGAGTGCCTCCCAGTTGGCCTTGCGCAGCTTGTCATAAAGTCCCTGGAGTTCCTGGGAGAAGCCTTCCAAAGCTGCAGCATCATCGAGGCTGTCATCCAAACCTCGCAGCGCGGCGATGCCCTCCATGCCCGATAGTTCATGGTGAAGGCGAGCCAGGGGGCTCATCCCCGCACAGGCGGCTTGCATCGCCAGGCTGTGCCCTTGCCCCGTGATGGACTGTTCTCGCCGCGCCCGTTGCTGGGCCACAAGATCACGAAGCCGGGGTAGTTCGTCGAAGCGGAGCACCTCAAGGGTGTCTCGCATCAGTGCGCTCTGCTCTGCACGCTTACGCAGCAGGGCTTTCGAAGACAGGACAAGACTGGCTTGCGCTTCCTGTTCGTCATCAATACCCCCGCGCATGGATGTGAACAGGTTGATGGCGCCGACGTTGGAACTTTGCTGGTGCTGTGTCTCCAGGTAGTCACGCTCGCCTAGACCCAGCTCCGTGGCCATGCCTGTTAGGTGAGGGAGGATGGCCAGTTCCTTGTCACTCAGGTTGCCGATGCTGCAACTGAGTTGTTGGTATACCAGACCGTTGGTACCGGCCTCATAGAGGGTGCAGGGCAGATCGTGGTCGCCAAGTTCCGTCCAGCTAAGCTCGGGAAGAGTGGCCGGGACATCGGCCAGGGTTACCTTGGGGAGAATCTCCGGATCGTCTTCCTGAGCCTGACGATCCAAAAGGGCTTGGGCCTGGGATGCCACCGCGTCGAGTTGCTCACGATCCATGGACTCGCGTAGCTCCGCAAGGCGGTGTCGCTCCTTTTCCAGGCGCACGTCGGAAAGCTTTTGGTCGGGAGTCATCACCAGCGTAAGGCGATGCTGATTATCCAGGAGCAGCCGGCGCGCGAGTCCGCGGATAAATTCCGGGTCTTTGATCTCCTCTCGCAGTTCGGCGATAACCGGTTCGAGGTCCATGGACGGAATCGGATCGGCGTAGTGCGTAGCCGGGCCCAGGGCCTGGAGAATCAGATTCAGACCATAGGGCATACCATCGCCGCTGACTTCTCGTTGGTGCAGTTCAAGCTGGTGAAGCACCGCCTCTAGCTGTTCTTCGGGCACTCCTTGTACGGCGACCTTGTCAATCACTCCCAGGACGAGATCTTCTAACGCTCCCTCGTGCTCGGCCTCGCTGCCTTCGATACCGCAACAGAAGACCAGTTCCCGGAGGGAGTCTTCTAGCCCGCAGAGGGGTGAGGGGGCCGTTCCCAGCTCCGTCGTTTCCAGTGCCTGCTGCAGGGGCGAGGCACTGTTCTCTAGCAAGACGCTGGAGAGTAATTGGGCTTCCAGGGTGTCGCGCAGCTTTGTGCTTTCGCCCAGGAGCCATCCCATAACGATATGGGTTTTGGCTTCCGTTGAGCCTTCTTCATCGTAGGCGTAAGCCTCAGATACGCGCAGCGGGGCCTCATAGCGTTTCTCAAGATCGACGGCGACGCGCTCCTGGAGGCGAGGAAAGTGCTTTAGGGCTTGCTCATGGAAGGTAGCTTGATGTTCCTCGGCGGGTATATCGCCGAAGGTCATAAAGATCGAGTTGCTGGGGTGATAGTGCGTTTCGTAAAAAGCCTTGAGCTGCTCGTAGCTCAAATCGGGGATCGCTTCCGGATCGCCGCCGCTGTTGTAGTGATAGGTGCTCGTGGGAAACAGGTGATGGCAAAGGGCCTGCCAAAGCGTTGAGGCGACGGAGCTCATGGCTCCTTTCATCTCATTGAATACGACGCCTTTGAACACCAGGTTGCTGGACGGATTGTCCGGCTCTTCCAATTCGATGCGATGTCCTTCCTGGGCGAAGTCCAGAGGATCAAGGCGGGAGAAAAACACCGCGTCGAGGTACACGTCCAACAGGTTGCCAAAGTCCTTGCGGTTTTGACTGGCGAAGGGGTATGCGGTCCAGTCACTGCTGGTGAAGGCATTCATAAACGTGTTCAGGGAGCGGCGCAGCATCATGAAGAATGGATCCCGAACGGGGTAACGTTTGCTGCCACAGAGCGCTGTGTGTTCCAGAATATGGGCGACGCCGGTGGAGTCTTCCGGAACTGTGCGCAGAGCCACGAGGAATACGTTCTCGGGGTTGTCCGCGGCCAGGTGGTAGTGCAGGGCGCCGGTATCCCGATGCTCGAACTGCTCGATACGCAGGCTCAGGGCGTCGATACGCTCCTGACGTAGAGGGATGAAAGACTCGTGAGAGACCGGAAGCTGGGTGGGGCTATTCATGGGTTGTCCGCAGGGGAAAAACGACCATTCTAGCCTGTTTACGTCTCCTTCGGTGTCCGCTCAGAGACCGCCTGGCAAAGCAATGGGTCGCACATGATAAAGCCACGGCCAGTTTTTACCGGTGACCCAGAGCGCGCGTTTTTCCTCATCCCAGGCTATCCCATTGAGTACGTCGGTGTCGGGGGTTCGTTCTGCCGCCGGGAGTAAACCACGAAGATCAACGATTCCCCGAACCTGACCGCTCGTCGGATCGATGCGCACGAGCTGGTTGGCGCGCCACACATTGGCCCAGATCTCGCCGTCGATCCATTCCAATTCGTTGAGGCCGGGAAGGGGGCGTCCCTGGAGTGTCACCGTTACTTTTTGGGTGACCTCGAGGGACTGGGGATCCAACGTTCTCAGCGTTGCGCTGCCGTCACTATAGTAAAGCTGCGAACCGTCGTGGGTGATGCCCCAACCTTCCGTGGCAATGGGATAGCTGCCGCGAATGGTCAGGGAGTCCGCGTCGTATACCAGAAGCTTTCCGGCTCGCCAGGTTAATTGATAGATGGAATCGTCAAGACGGGTGATGCCTTCGCCAAACAACTCCGGTGCCAGGGACACTTCTCGGCGCGCCGTCATGGCTGGGAAGGCGTATTCGATAAGCCGGGACTGCCCATAGCGACCGGTGCCAACGTAAAGGCTATCGCCATACAACTGAAGACCCTGGACAAAATTTTCTCGGGGCTGGGGTACTTTTTCCACTAGCTCATAGGTGTACCGGAGAACCGTGGGATTCGACTTGGGGGCAGTCGTTGTCTGCGCTTGGAGCCCGGGTGCGCAAAGAAGCAGCAAAAACACCCCGCTCCCTTTCAATGCTCGCAGCAGATTGGCTGACCATCGGTTTGCTGTCACCGCCGATTCTCCATCACAGGGTGCCTCTTACCATAGCGCGAATTAGAAAACGGGCCGGGGCGATGGCTCGCCGGATATCTGCGGTAACGGGTGAGGGCTCATGGAAAAGCTCACTGGCCAGTACCTCCGCGCTCAGGGCGGCATAACTCAAACCGCGCGAGCCATGAGCAGTCGTCACATAAAGTCCTGGGATGAAAACACCCCGTCGATTGATGATGGTACTAGCATCCTTTTCTAGAGGAGCGAAGCGCTCCTGAAAAGCGTCCAGGTCAGGAATGGGGCCTACCATGGGCAGGTAGTCCGGCGATGCGCAGCGCACTTCCGCACGCCCCTGGAGGTTATCGGTATCCAGGCTGGCCAACTGCGTTGCCCAGGCAGGTAGAGCCTCGGCAAGTTTGTGCAGGTTTTCCGTGTGGTCACCGGGGCGAATATCTCTGTCCGCGCTTCCCGGAGCAAAGGTAGCGCCGATGCAGTGCTCACCCTGCATTGCCGGAGATATATACCCTTTGTGGCAAAAGGCCGCGTTCAGGCTAGTATCGTTCGACGCGGGGACTTGCGTTGTTTGGCCACGCACCGGTTTGGTCGGCAATCGCCAGTTCGGAAGGAGATCGTTGGAGTCTATACCGCCGGCGACAATGACCACCGGCGCCGCAAAGCGATTGTCCGTCTCTGTCCGCAGATCCCAGCCTTCCTCGGTAGTCTGTAAGCGGAGCTCTCCGCAGTGTTCCAGTAGTTCTATGCCCTGATGGCGAAGCAGTCGGCGACAGATGGTGGCCGGTGAGAACCAACCGGACTCCGCCTGCCAGAGACCAGCGCCGGTGATTTTTTGGCCTAGGATGTCGCTGCCTTCTTCGGCGTTCACCAAACGACCCAGCTCCGGCAAGCCTTTTAGAAGCTCGGCCAGAGGGCCGCCCAGGGCATCGGCGTCCAAACCCTGGAGACAGCCATTGAGGGCGCCGTCGATGATCTCGGAATCCTGGCCCTCCTCGAGCATCTGCCGGTAAAGATCGGTGGCGTAGAGGCTGGCATAAAGGGAGAAATCCGCCAGATTGGAACGCTGGTGCGACAGACGATGGAAGAGCACGCCCTGACGGTTCCCCGAGGCGCGCCCGGCAATGGAGCCTCGATCAAGGACGGTCACAGCGGTTCCCCGACGAGCCAGGGACGCCGCGATGTGGGCGCCAGCGAGTCCTGCGCCTACAACGATGGCGGCAGTCGGTGGAGGGAGAGTGTTCGCGGCATTCAGGTCCCAGGGTGTCGTCTGGGAGCCAGCAGAACTGAGCGTCGGGGAATCGCCTTTAGGGGAGTCGCCCGTATAGGTGCCCACGAGGCTCTCTCGCTTTTGTCCGTAGCCCGGGCGCTTGTGGATCTCGAATCCCGCACTCTGCAGGTCTCGCCGCACCTGTCCAGCGGCGCTGTAGGTGGCCACGGTTGCGCCGGGAAAGCTGATCTTAGCGAGTTGTTTGAAACGCTCTCCGTTCCACATGGACGGGTTACGTTTTGGCGCGAACCCGTCCAGATACCAGCTGTCAAACAGGGCCTGGTCTGGACGCTTCAATTCGGCGATGGCGTCTTCGACATCAGCCCAGTGGAGATCGAGAACGATCCGGCCTGCCTCGAAACTACGGCGGTGGATGCCCTCCACGGGGGGCGGCACAGCCTGTACCAAGGCCCGGGCCTCGTTCGCGAGCTGAGGCCAGGAGGCCAACGCTCGCTCAATTTCTTCGCGCCGCAAGGGGTGTTTGTCGATGCTGACGTAATGCAGCCGCAGCGATGGCGGTGCCGACTGGCGAAACGCTCTCCAGCTCAAGATAAAGTTAAGGCCGGTGCCAAAGCCCAGCTCCCCAATGCGATAGCTACCGCGATGGTGCTGCGCGAGGCGGCGGGGGAGATCGCAACCATCGATAAACACATGGGTACTTTCTGCCACGCCGTCGGCGTTGCTGTAATAGGGGTCGTCGTAACGATGGGACCGGGGCTCACCCTGGGCGTCCCAGGTAACCTCGGCGGTCTCCAGGGGTGTGAGCCGGCCCTGGGGCTTAATCATGGTGGCGGGATCGTCGAATGCTTGGGCCGGAGCATAGCAGACCTCACTGGCATGCATGACACGCAGTCGCTAGACTGCGCCCTCGCTTTATCCACCCGGCTTTTCCCATGCAGCAAAACCTTGAAACCAAGAGTCTTCCGACGGATAAGTTCCTAACGGTTGCGGTCAATCTCCTCAACAACGGCTTTCTGGAGGCCACGCGCACGGAAGCGAAGCGCATTTATCGGGAGATCGAAGGCGGGAAAACGGTGCCCCTTACGCATCTGGAGATGGAAGACAAATCTTTGGTGCGTTTTGACGTTGCGCTCAATCATGAGCTGTATCGCGGCACGCTGAGTTTTAGCAGCTTCCGCACGGGCTTGCGTCTGCTGCTCTCCAATGCGGCGCAGGCTCTTAAGGAACCGGAAAAGCTACGCACCTTCCGCAATGAACAAGATCCCAACTCCATGATGTTCGGTGTCTTTGCCGTCACGGCGGAAGCCAATCAACCCAGCGTTTTGGTTCTGGGTGCGGAGTCGGGGCGCGGCGATGCGGCGGTACGCCTGCAGCTAACCTATTTGGACTCGGCACAGTTCGAGGAAAATCTACCTCCGGAAGCAGATGCTAACGAGATGGAGCAGGGCGGCGAAGCGGTCTGAGAGCGCTGTAGCTCAGGAATCGATGCCGACTCTTTGGGTCGGCATGGATCGGCACGGGTCGGCTGGAAAATCTTTAACCGGCGTTAGTCCAATCCTAGCTCGGTGCGATAACCTCAGCCTGACCGCGTAACAGGTCTTTCCCACTCTCCCCATGACGAATGACACAGTCTATGAGTACGCGACCGCGGCGCTTTTTTTCCGCGACGGTCAGACGTATCAGCAGGGCATCCCCGGGCAACGCGGCCTGGCGAAACTCCAGGTTTTGCCGAAGGTAGACAGTCCCGCGGCCGGGCAGGTGCTGGGCGAGGGCGGCGGAGACCCAACTTGCCAGGAGCATGCCGTGCGCAATGCGATCGGGGTAACCCGCTGTTTGGGCGAACTCCGCGTCCATATGCAGGGGGTTGCGATCACCGCTGAGCTCGGCAAACGCATCGATATCCGCGCCCGTGAGTTCGCGTTTGATTTCGCAGCTTTGGCCTTCCTGCAATTCGTCAAAGGAAAAGCTCTGGGTGTCGTTCACGGATCGCTCTCTACGGTAGCCTGGGGTCACAGCTTAGCCTGGGCGGCAGGTTCACGGCGAGGTCTTTCCCGTGGCTGAGGCGTCGAAACTGCCGCGGACGGTGCCTCCCTTGCATTTTTCCCCGGAGTTACCCGTCGCCGAGCGACGGGAAGAAATCGCCAAGGCTATTGCCGAGCACCCGGTGGTGGTTGTTGCGGGGGAAACGGGTTCGGGAAAGACGACGCAGTTGCCCAAGATTTGTCTGGGCCTGGGGCGTGGCCAAACCCAACGCATCGGTCATACGCAGCCGCGGAGAATCGCTGCGCGCACCGTGGCGGAGCGGATCGCCCAGGAAACGGCGACGCCCCTGGGGGAGCTGATTGGCTATCAGGTGCGTTTCCACGAAGCCGTTCGCGAGACAACGGCGGTGAAGATCATGACCGACGGTATTCTCCTGTCGGAAATGCAGCGGGATCGACAGCTCCGTCAGTACGACACGCTGATCATCGATGAGGCCCATGAGCGGAGCCTCAATATCGATTTTATCCTCGGCTATCTAAAGCGCTTGTTGCCCCGCCGCCCCGATCTAAAAATTATCATCACCAGTGCAACCATCGATCTGGAGCGCTTCTCGCGCTATTTCGATGACGCGCCGATTATCGAGGTGTCCGGACGTACCTATCCCGTGCGTACGGAGTACTTGCCACGACAAGCGGCAGACGGGGAGGAGCCTCTGGCGCAACTCGTGCGCACGGTGCAAGAGGTTCGCCAGGGGGTATATGGCGAGCCCGGCGATATGCTGGTGTTTCTCCCCGGTGAACGCGATATCCGCGACACTGCGAAGCGTCTTCGCGGCGTTGATGGTCTCGATGTGTTGCCACTCTATGCACGCCTGAGTCAGGGAGAACAGGCGCGGGTGTTCGGTCGCAGTCGAGGACGGGGACTGCGGGTGGTGTTGGCGACCAACGTGGCCGAGACCTCCGTTACCGTGCCGGGTATTCGATTTGTTATCGACCCCGGCGAAGCGCGGGTCAGCCGTTATTCGTATCGCAGCTGCATTCAGCGCCTACCCATCGAAGCCGTTTCCCAGGCCAGCGCCGATCAACGTCGAGGGCGTTGCGGTCGCGTGGGCCCCGGCGTGTGCCTGCGCCTGTACAGCGAAGAAGATTACCTGGCCCGTGCGCCCTTCACGGAGCCGGAGATCCAGCGCAGTAACCTGGCAGCGGTGGTACTGCGTATGGCTCACCTGGGTCTGGGTGACGTGGAAAAGTTTCCATTTATCGAACCCCCCGACGGACGCCTGGTGCGAGACGGCTATCGCCTTCTGGAAGAGCTTGGGGCCATGGATGGGCGCCGACGCCTGACCCGTCTCGGTCGGCGCATGGCCGCCTTTCCTATCGACCCGTCTCTGGCCCGAATGATCCTTGCGGCCCAGCAGCAGGGAGTACTGCCGGAGCTCCTCGTCTTAACCAGCGCGTTGGCGATGCAGGACCCCCGAGAGCGACCTGCCGATAAGACGGCACAGGCCGATCAAAGCCACGGGCGTTTTCGCGACGAGCGTTCAGACTTTGTATCGCTGCTCAATCTGTGGCGCTACTACGAGGAGCAACGGCAAAGTCTCAGTGAGAATCAGCTGCGCAAATTGTGTAAGCGCGAATACCTCTCGTATCTGCGGATGCGTGAATGGCGTGATCTGCACCGACAGTTGACGATTGCTTGCCGCGGCCAGGGTTTGAAAGCTGTGACCACCTTGAGCGAGGAGAGCGATTACGCAGGGGTGCATCGCGCTCTTCTCGCAGGCTTGCTGGGGAACATTGCGCAGCAGGACGAACGTCGTGAGTATCTGGGAACCCGTAATCGACGTCTGCAGTTGTTCCCGGGTTCTACGCTCTATAAAAAGCCGCCCAAATGGCTTCTCGCCGGAGAGCTGGTTGAGACCCAAAAAGTCTACGCTCGTATGGCTGCGGCGATAGATCCTCGCTGGGTTTTGGATGTCAATCCGGCCTTGCTGAAACAGCATTACTACGAGCCGCGGTGGCAGCCCCCAAAGGGGCGCGTCGTGGCCTGGCGGCGTACAACCCTTTTTGGTTTGACCATCGCCGACAAGGTGAGTGTTCATTACAGCAAGATCGACCCCAAGGTTTGCCGAGAGCTGCTTATTCGCGAAGGTCTTTTAACAGGCCGTTGGCCGAAGCAACCCGCTTTTCTTAAGCATAATCTCCGCCTGCAACGAGAAGTGGAAGATCTGGAGTCGCGCTTGCGTCGGCGGGATCTGTTGGTGGACGAGGAGGCGCTGTATCGCTTTTACGACGAGCGACTGCCTCCCGATGTGGCCAATGCGGTGGGCCTGGCTCAGTGGGTCGGCGAAGACAAGGCACATGATGCAACGCTTCGATTACGCCGGGAACAATTGCTGACCAGGGACCCGGGGGCTTTAGCGGATCAGTTTCCCGATCGCTTGCACTGGGATGGCCAGGACTACCGTCTCAGTTATCAGTTCTCTCCGGGAAAAGAACTGGATGGAGTATCGATCACGGTACCGGTAGGGCTCCTGAATCGGTTACCCCGTCATCGTCTGGGGTGGCTGGTTCCGGGTTTGTTGCGAGAGAAGTGCGTTGCCCTGGTAAAGGCATTGCCCAAGGCCCTGCGCAAACAGTTGGTGCCGGTTCCCGATTGGGTAGATCGCGCCCTGGGTACCCTGGTGCCCGTGGATGAACCGCTGGTCGAGGCTTTGGGAGCGGCCCTTAGAAAACTCGGTGGGCCGGTCATTCAGCCTTCCGACTGGCGTGATGGCGAGATCGACGACTACTACCGCATCAACCTGCGTATCGTCGACGCCAAGGGGCGTGTCATGGATCAGGGGCGTGACGTGCAGGCCCTGGTGGATCGTTATCGGGGCGAGGCTCCCGTCGATGATGACAAGGCCGGCAAGGAGTTTCTTCGCACGGGTCTCACCCGCTGGGACTTTGACGAACTCCCCGAGGAACATCGCTTTCGCCAGGCGGGCATCGAGATCCTCGCGTACCCAGCCCTTGCGGATCGGGGTGAGCACGTCGATAGGGTCTTGTGCGATTATCCTGGAGAGGCTTTTGTCAGTCACCGCCGGGGGTTGGCACGGCTACTCATGCTCGGTGCGAAACCGGTGTTTCGCGATCTTCGGAAACGACTCCTTCGCGACAACGAAAACACCCTTCGCCTGGCCGCCCTGGAGCTGTCGCGGGATGAATTGCTAGAGGATCTGCTGCCGGCCCTTGCCCTGGCGGCTATGGAATCTGACCCCTCAGACTGTCGGGGTCCTGCCGCGTTCGATGCGGCCCTGCGATCGGTGTCCAAAGGCGTTATGAGCCTCGCTGTCGAGGCCAGTGCAACCCTTGAAAGCACCCTTGAACGGATGGCGCAGAGCGAGCGAGGCTTTCAACGGTTAGCGGACAGTTTTTCTGAGGCCCACGATGATCTGCGTGCGCAGCGCCGACGATTGCTCACCAAGGGAGCCCTGGCGTGTCTGGACTGGCAGGAGTTTCGCCATCTCTCGCGCTATGGCCAGGCCATGGCTGTTCGCGTTGAGCGCCTCGCGGGAAACTATCGACGGGACCAGGAGCACCAGGCGACTTTACGGGCGTTGGCGGAGCCGATGGAGCAGCTGCTGGAAAAAGCACCGGATGTCGCGCTACTCTCGCCTTCGTTCCGCCTTTTTCAACTGATGTTGCAGGAGCTGCGGGTTTCACTCTATGCCCAACATTTGGGCACCTCTAGACCCGTCTCCGTAAAGCGGCTGCGGGCGCAGTGGCAGAAAGTGGCCGACTGGTATGGCAGAACGGGGGGTAGATCCGTAGAGGAATTGTAAATATTTCTCATTATTCTTGCGACGGGTGGGAAACTTACCCCACCATGGCCCAGTCATAGTTTGCGAATGCGCTGGTTTCTCAGTTAGCCATCCGGGAGGGATTCCATGGATTGGTAATCCAGGCATTGCAATGACGTTAAACGACAGTACGACCAAGAATCCGTACTGCCCAGGCAGACAAACAACCCGATAAAGGATTGAATTATGGCAACTTCCAAGAAACCACTGGCTGCAGCTCTCGGCGCTGCTTTCCTGGCGACAGCAATCTCCCCGCTGGCCTCTGCAGAAGCAAACCCCTTTTCCGCGCAAAGCCTGAATGGTGGGTACGACCTGGCTTCCTATGACCGCCATGGCGAAGGCAAGTGTGGCGAAGGCAAATGCGGTGGCGAGAAAGCCGAAGGTGAAGGCAAGTGCGGCGAAGGTAAATGTGGCGGCGACAAGGCTGAAGGCGAAGGCAAATGCGGCGAAGGCAAATGTGGCGGCGACAAGGCTGAGGGCGAAGGCAAGTGCGGTGAAGGCAAGTGCGGCGGCGACAAAGCTGGCGGCGAAGGCAAATGCGGCGAAGGTAAGTGCGGCGGTGCGTAATGCCTGGTAGCAAAACTCAAGGCCCGCATGGCGCGGGTCTTGGACTGCGACGGGCCCTTATGGGCCCGTTGTTGTCTATGGATTCGAATTCCGTCGATTTTCTGGAGCTCGCACCAGAGAATTGGATCGGCGTCGGTGGGCGCTACGGCGAGGGCCTGGAACAACTCGGTGAACGCTTTCCGTTCATCATGCACGGCCTGTCTTTGGATATCGGTGGCCCCGACCCCCTGGACGATGAGCTTTTGGACGGCGTTGCAGAGCTTATGCAACGTTTTCAGGTGCCGATCTACAGCGAGCACCTGACCTATTGCGCGGCCGACGGCCATCTATACGATTTGTTGCCCATACCGTTCACGGACGAGGCAGTGCATTACGTTAGCGAACGGATTGGTCGTGTACAGGATCGCCTTGGTATGCCGCTGGTGCTGGAGAATGCGTCCTACTACGCCCAGGCACACAAAGACCTCGACGAGGCGGCGTTTATATCGGCCGTGGTGGCCGAGAGCGGTTGTGAGCTGCTGCTGGATGTCAACAATGTCTACGTCAATAGCATCAATCACGGATACGATCCGCTGACCTTTATCGATGCTTTACCCCTGGACTCGGTGAGCTATCTGCATATTGCTGGACACTACGATGAGGCCGACGACCTGAAGGTCGATACCCACGGCACGGACGTTATAGATCCGGTCTGGGCTCTTCTCAACGATACCTATGCTCGCCTGGGCGCTGTTCCGACACTCCTGGAGCGCGATTTCAATTTTCCTTCCCTGGACTCCCTGTTGCAGGAGATTGCTCGCATTCGCCAGGCCCAGGCCGCCTGCGCCCAACAGCGGAAGGCGCTACGAGCATGAGCACATCGCTTCGGGAAGCCCAGCAGGAAATGGCGCGCTTTCTTCGCGATCCCCAGGGCCGAGGAGCGCCGGCGGGTATCGAAGAGCGACGTCTCCAGGTCTATCGAGATTTGGTGTACCGCAACATTGAGGGTTTTATCAGCTCGGGTTTTCCCCTTCTGAGAAGCCTGTATGACGACGCAGCCTGGGAAGCTCGGGTGCGAGATTTTATTCTCAAACACCGCTGCTCCACACCGCTATTCCTGCGGATCAGCGAAGAGTTTCTGGACTATCTCACCAGCCTTGGTGAGGGCGAGCTGCGCCCCTTTGAGGCGGAGCTGGCTCATTACGAGTGGTTGGAGCTGGCCGTAGATGTTGATCCGGCGGAGGTCCCCGCCCTTGTTGATGACGATGTGTCGCCAGACCGCGTCAGCGCCCGTTTGGCGGGAACGGCACGCCTGGCGAGTTATGCCTTCCCCGTTCACCGCATAGGGCCATCGTTTCAGCCCGAGGAGGGCGGCGAACCCAGCTTTCTTTTGGTATACCGTACGCGCGACGCGGCCGTGCAATTTATGGAACTAAATCAAGCCTCTGCACGTCTTCTTTATGAGCTTGGAGAGCGAAAAGCGCAATCCGTCAGCGCTTTGTTGGGAGAACTGGCACAGGAATGGGGGATGGCCCCGGAGCAGATGGCTACCTTTGCGTGGCAGCAACTGCGAGAGTTTCATGAACTCGGTATCATCGCCTTCGAGCCGTTGGACGTAAAAGCATAGGTGGAGCGCGAAGACGCGCTTTCGAAAACGCAGTCCCAAAGGCTTCGTAGACAAGCACGGGACTGACGCCCAGGGAATGAGGGCGCGGAAGAAACAGAAATGGGATGGGATAGGTCAGTTGGCCCTGGAGCCGACCCGCAGCTACGGGTGATCAACGCTCGGGCTGGGCGGGCAACACGGGGCATTCACGTCACGCACTTCACGGGCGCCGCCGGTGCATTATGCCGCGCCTGGGTGATCGGCGTGATCATGCTAGCGAGCAGTGTGATTCCCAGTCTCGCTTCTGCCGCCGATGACCCTCTTGAGTTCGTCAATCGGCCGATTTTTGTGCTTAACGACACCTTCGACCGCTTTGCTCTGAAACCCATCGCCAAAGGCTATGACTATGTGATGCCGGCACCCGCGCAGCGGGGTGTGGGGAATTTCTTTGCCAACCTTTACGACATGACGAGTGCCCTCAACGCGGTGCTCCAGTGGCGTTGGGAGGGGGCGGCCCAGAGCGGTGGACGTTTTCTCGTGAACTCAACGATTGGCGTGGCGGGATTCTTCGATGTGGCCTCGCCCATGGGTATTCGTTCCTACCGCACAGATTTTGGCCAGACCCTCGCTCTCTGGGGCGCGCCTGAAGGGCCGTACCTGATGTTGCCTCTCTTCGGTCCACGTACCGTACGCAGCGGCGCCGGTACCCTCGTGGATACCTTTGCCCTGTCACTGCCGAACTACGTCCATGACCGGAGCATTCGAAATACCGTCTGGGCCGTGGAGCTAGTTCACGGACGCGCGCGCTTACTGGGTTCCGACGAGTTGATATCGGGAGATCGATACATTTTCGTTCGTGATGCCTACCTCCAGCAGCGGGCGACCTTCGTCAATGACGGCGAGATCTCCGATGACTTCTCAGACTTTGAAGATGAGTGGGAAGAGGAGTTTTGATCCCATGCCCTGTTGTGGAGGGGAATTTCCACAGAAATCTGTGAAATTCTCCGCAAAGCGGCGGGGCCGAGTTGCCTGGCCTAAAGGGCAGGCGTAGGGTTTCGCTACCATGCAAATGAAGTAATTCCGAATGGCCTATAGCGGTAAGGTGCTGGTCGTCGATGACGACCCGGACCGGGGCAGCGAACTCGCTGGCCTTGCCGCCTCGGCTGGCTTTACCACTTCTCTCGCTCGTTCCATCGATAACGCCGATACGGCTCTGGATGAGGGCAGTGATTGGGACGTGGTCCTCTGTGACGTGCATGCCACACCGGAAGCCTGGTCCAACGATGGCGTGAGTCTCTGGGAACTGAATGTTCAGGTTCCCGTGATGATGTTTTCAAACGAATCTCGCTCGGCGAGCATGATGCGGGCGTTGCGCCTTGGGGCGAACGACTTTTTCGCTACGCCCGTGATCGACAAGGACGCGCTCTTCGCCTCCATGGAACGCTGTGTCCGTTTGCGCTCCATGAGCCGCGAGCTGCAGCGCTCCCGTCAGGCCCTGGAAACAACCAATCGCGAGTTGCGCAATACCGTGCGGGTTCTTGAAAAGGACCAGCAGGCGGGGCGGCAGGTGCAGATGCGCATGTTGCCCGGGTCTCCGATGGTGCTCGGCGACTATATGTTCAGCCACACGATTATTCCTTCCCTATATCTGAGTGGAGATTTCACCGACTACTTCACCGTTGATGATCACTACGTGGTCTTCTTCATGGCTGACGTCTCGGGCCATGGAAGTTCCTCGGCGTTCGCCACAGTGCTGCTGAAAAACCTTTTCGCCCGGAAGCGTTCAAACTACTTACGTCGAAACGACGACACGATTCTGTCCCCCGTAGACATGCTTCAGTTGGCCAACCGGGAGCTTCTGGAGCTGGATGTCGGCAAATACGCGACCATGGTGGTTGCCGTGCTAGATCAAAAGGCCAACTCCCTGCGCTATAGCGTCGCGGGGCATTTGCCCCTGCCGGTGCTGGTATCTGATGCGGGTGCTAGCTATCTTCCCGGCGAGGGAAACGCCGTCGGCATGCTCAAGGATGCGCGTTTTCAGGAAGAGCAGATCGACTTGCCCGAGGCCTTTATGCTGGCTCTGTTCTCCGATGGCATTCTGGAAATCCTCCCTCCCAAGAATCTCGTGGAAAAAGAGGCGTTTTTCCTCGAGGTTTTTGCGCGAAGCGCCGACACCCCGCAGGAACTGGTGTCGCGGCTGGGTCTGGACAGCGCCGAAACCGCGCCCGATGATATCGCCGCACTTTTTTTGAGTAAGCGGTACGGCGATGAGTGAAGGGCGTGTATTAGCGGCTCGGGAGCACGGGGCTTACGTGCTTCGCCTTGTCGGCGACGTGCGCCTGACCCTGTGTGCGACTATCGAAGACTATGTCGAGCACATGCTTAAGGACCCTGAATTCACCAGTGTTTGGGTGGATCTCTGTGACGCTGAGGGCATTGATAGCACAACCCTTGGTCAACTCGCCAAGCTGGCTTTGGAGGTGCAGGAGCGATTCGCTTTCCGGCCGGCGCTTTACTGCTGTGACCAGGGAATCGTCCGTCTATTAAGCAGCATGGGTCTCGATAGGCTATTCGAGATGTACGAGAAAACCTGTTGCGCCACGGGCTGTGGACAGGCCATACCCATGATCCCCGGCAGCGAGGATGAAGTACGTGAGCGCGTATTGGAGGCCCATCGGATTCTCATGGATGTCTCCGATGAAAACCGCGAGCGCTTCCAGGACTTGGTGACCAGTCTAGAACGCGGGTAGACACACCCAAAGATCTTTTCGGAACTAACCCGTGTGCTGCTCCGCCGCCGTGCGAGCGGCATGTTTGGTGCGAATAAAATCTTCGTGGGTCAGATAGATCAGCTCCGCCACCCGACGTATCAAGTGTTCCTCATATTTATGGAGGCTGGCATCTGCAAAGGCCACCTGCCACAAGGCCTGGATCAGAGCACGCTTATCGTCATAGCTGTAGTGATCGTTGATCAAGCGAGTGAACTCGTAAAGAGACGTCGCGTTGTCTACAGCGTTGTCCGCATTGTGAAGCAGTGCGTCAATGTCTTCCGCTTCCAGTCCCAGGGTATTTTTGAGCAGCATGGCCATGGCCTGCTCCTCGGCGGCGTCCTGCTCAAAATCGGCCCGGGCAACCTCCACTAAAAGTGCTGCCGCGGCCAGGCGACGGGTTTCCTCGGTACTGTGGTCCGGGTTGCCGGCGGGGTCCTGGAACAGCTTCTTTAGGGATTTAATCATGCCGCTTTGACGTTCCCAGCGAGTAATTGTTCCAACTTCAGCTGGTCAGCGATGAAGTTTCGGATGCCTTCCGCGAGCTTTTCCGTGGCCATGGCATCATCATTAAAGCCGAGGCGAAATTGGCCTTCCGTGAGAGCGCTGCGAGGGATATCGCTCTGCGCCGTCTCCGGCGATAGCACTCGAGGTAGGGCAGCGTTGTCATTCGCTAATTCCTCGAGGAGGGCGGGACTGATGGTAAGCCGATCACAGCCCGCCAGCGCCTCGATCTCGCCGGTATTGCGGAAGCTGGCGCCCATCACTACGGTCTCGTATTCGTGCTGTTTGTAGTACTGGTAGATGCGACGCACGGATTGCACGCCCGGATCGTCTTCACCGCTGCGTATGTCCAAGTCTGTGTTGGCGTTATACCAGTCGAGGATACGGCCGACGAAAGGTGATATGAGGAAAGCGCCGGCATCGGCGCAGGCTTGCGCCTGCTCGAATCCAAACAGCAGGGTGAGGTTGCAGTTTATGCCGTCCTGTTCAAGCTGCCGGGCGGCCTGAATGCCTTCCCAGGTCGATGCGATCTTGATGAGGATCCGCTGCCGGTCTACGCCAGCCTCTTCATAGAGACCGATCAAGCGTTTGGCTTTTTCGATGGTTGCGGCGGTATCAAAGGACAAACGTGCGTCTACTTCCGTAGATACGCGGCCAGGAACCAAGGCGAGAATCTCAAGACCCACGGCCACGGCGAAATGATCACAGCAGGCGGCTTGTTGCGTGGCGCTGTCACCGCCCGCGCGTTGGGCTTGTTCCCGTGCTGTGTCCAGCAATCCAGCGTAAGCGGGTAGGGCAGCGGCTTTGAGAAGCAGGGACGGGTTGGTGGTCGCGTCCTGAGGTTTGAAGCGAGCAATGGCCTCAATGTCGCCCGTGTCGGCGACAACCTCAGTCATGCTTTTCAGGGTCGTAAGTTTATCGCTCATGGAAAAGGTGTCCTTAGGCGGTTAGGGGTGCCAACGCTTCAGGCCGCGCGTTGCAGCACTTCTGCGACAGCGGCGCGCAGGGTCTCGATACCTGCTTCGGGTTTGTGGGCCTGTTCGCTCAATAGTCTTCGAAACCGTCGGGCGCCGGGTACCTGCTGATACAAGCCCAGCAGGTGACGGGTGATTTGGTTAAGGCGTACACCTTTTGCTAACTCCCGCTCCACATAGGGTATCAACTGATCGATGACGTCTTCGCGATTCCTAGTTCCCGGGCTTGCGGAGAAGAAGCGCTCGTCCACCGTCGCCAGGAGCCAGGGGTGGTGGTAAATCGAGCGACCCAGCATCACCCCATCAACCTGATCCAGATGTGCCTCGCACTCATCGAGACTCTCTATTCCACCGTTGATGACGATGGTGAGCTGGGGAAAATCGCGCTTCAGCCTATAGACCCAGGCGTAGTTCAGGGGCGGCACCTCGCGGTTTTCCTTTGGCGATAAACCCTGAAGCCAGGCTTTGCGAGCGTGGACGATAAAGCAGTCGCATCCGCCATCCGCCACGGTGCCAACGAAGTTGGAAAACTCCTCGTAAGATTCCATATGATCGATGCCGATGCGATGTTTTACGGTGACTGGCACATCGCAGGCCGCTCGCATCGCCGCCACACAATCGCGAACCCGTTCTGGTTCCGCCATAAGGCAGGCACCAAAGGCGCCATTTTGCACCCGATCCGAGGGGCAGCCGCAGTTCAGATTAACCTCATCATAGCCCCACTCCTGGGCCCAACGAGCGCAGCGCGCTAGAGCCGGGGGTTCGGAACCCCCGAGTTGCAGAGCGATGGGATGTTCCTCATCACTGTAGGCAAGAAAACGCTCCCGATCTCCGTGGATGAGCGCCCCTGTGGTCACCATCTCTGTGTAAAGGCGAGCGTGGCGGCTCAGTTGGCGCCAGAAGGTCCTGCAGTGGCGGTCTGACCAATCCATCATAGGGGCGGTGCAAAACCGGTGGGCGTTATCGTTTTCTGGGCTTATTACGGGCTGTTCCATAGGGATGGCATTTTACTTCACCAATGGGGGTCTCCGCGCTATGGTGCAGGGCTTTATGGCTCTAAGGAAGCACCCACCATGCTCGTGACCTTGCGTAGGCCCCTTTTTGTAATAACTCTGACCCTGGGGGTAGTAGCCCTGACCCTCGCTCAACGCTCCGTCGCACAGTCCTTAGAGGCTCGCGTTGCGGCGGTGTTGGCGGAAACGCCATTGATCGATGGCCACAATGATTTGCCCTGGCAGTACTTCGGTCGGCACGGGAATCGCCTTGAGTCTCTGGACGTGGCGGAGCGAAACGATCAATTGGAGCCGCCCTTGCACACGGATATTCCCCGGCTTCGCGAGGGTGGTGTGGGTGGCCAGTTCTGGTCGGTATACGTGCCCATTGCGGAATACGGTGGTAGCCCTGGAGACGCGTCCAAGGTCATGACCCAAATGGACGTGGTGCGCCGGCTCGTGGAGCGCTATCCCGATGACCTCGCTTTAGCCTTCACTGCCGCGGATGTTCGTGCCGCTCACGCCGCGGGCAAAATTGGATCCCTGATGGGTATTGAAGGCGGTCACGCCATTGAAAACTCCCTGGGTACCTTGCGCTCCCTCTATGCTGCCGGGGCCCGTTACATGACTCTTACCCACTCCCTAGGCTTGAGTTGGGCTGATTCGGCTACGGACGAGCATCGCCACGATGGTCTAACGAACTTTGGCGTCAGTGTGGTCGAAGAAATGAACTATCTGGGAATGCTCGTCGATCTGTCCCACGTCACGGCCGCGACCATGCACGATGCTCTCGACGTCGCAGAAGCTCCCGTGATCTTTTCTCACTCTTCAGCGCGCTCTGTAACGGACCACCCGAGAAATGTTCCCGACGATGTGTTGAAGCGGCTACCCGCCAACGGGGGGGTGGTTATGGTTACTTTTGTGCCCGCGTACATCTCCCAGGCAAAGCGGGACTGGGAGCGGGAGCGCAGCGGCGAGCAGGCTCGTCTCAAGGCGGTGATGCCTTTTGATGAGGCCGCTCGGGATGCGGCCTACGAGTCCTGGCTGGCTGCTCACCCGGATCCTGGTGCTACCTTGTCGGATGTCGCGGACCACATTGACCATATTCGTCGCGTTGCCGGGATAGAGCATATCGGCGTAGGCGGTGACTTTGACGGCATCTCTCAGGTAGTAACGGGATTGGAAGATGTCAGTACCTACCCGGCGCTGTTTGTGGAACTCCTGCGACGGGGTTACAGCGATGCCGATATCTCGGCTATCGCTGGAGGTAACGTGCTGCGAGCTATGGAACGTAGTGAAGGGGTGGCTCGGGGGCTTCAAGCGGAGCGTCTGGCGGCGGATCCGCCGTTGACCGAGGATGCTACCCAGTGACCAAGACGACCCTGGAGCTCAAGGGTGTTGCAGGTTCACCCTACACTCGAAAAATGCTCGCCTTGCTCCGCTATCGGCGCATTCCCTACATCCTTCACTGGGGTGAGGCACCCGAGGCCTATCCCGAGCCGCGGGTGAAGCTGCTACCGACGGTCTATTTTTCCGGGGAGGATGGTGAACGGGAAGCGATGGTTGATTCCACGCCCATCATCCGTCGTTTGGAGACCATGTACCCGGAACGCTCGGCGCTGCCCCGGGACCCTGGTCTGCGTTTTCTATCAGATCTTATAGAAGACTATGCTGACGAGTGGCTGACCAAGCCCATGTTCCACTATCGCTGGGCCCACAAAGCCGACCGGGAAAATATCGCCCCATTGCTTATCTACTGGCAGCGGCCCACCTGCAGTGCCGCGGAGGCGGATGAATTGGCCCAGATGTTTACAACACGTCAGGCAGACCGCCTGTCCGTGGTCGGTTCAAACCCCGATACGGCAGCCCTGATCGAGGAGAGCTATGTCCGTTTTGTCGAGTTATTGGATGCCCTGATTCTTCGTAAGGGTTTTGCGCTGGGGGCGCGGCCATCTGCGGCGGACTTTGCGATCTTTGGTCAGCTCTCACAGCTTGCGATGGTTGAGCCCACGCCCGCGGCTCTCACGCGGAAGCTTTCGGCCCGGGTTAGAGCCTGGGTCGATCGCGTAGAGGACCTGTCTGGCGCATCGGCGAACGATGAGGACTGGTTTTCCCTGGACGAGGCGTTGCTGATACTTAAACCCCTGCTGACGGAGATTGGTCGTGTGTATCTACCGTTCCTTGAGGGAAATGCCGCAGCCCTCCAGGCGGGTGATGGACAAGTAGACTGTCTCATCGACGGTCGACGCTGGCATCAGCCGGTGTTTCCCTATCAGGGTAAGTGTCTCGCAGCATTGCAAAGCCGCTTTCGTGAGCTTGCGCCGGAATCCGCGGATCAGCTGGCACCGGTTCTCCGAGACTGCGGTTGTGGTGTGTTGCGTGCTGAAGCTTAGGCCCACAGGGGAGGGGCGCAAGCTCAGGAGCGGGTGACTGCTTAGCCGCTGGACGGTGTTGGCCCTGTGCTTTCTAGGGGTGCTGAAGGTAGCTGCGGTGGAAATGCCCGTGAGTTTTTCCGAGGTACTGGCGCTGGAGCATCGCCGACCGAATCTCACCCTGACCTACGGTAATGAACCCTCGCAAACGGCCTCCCTTTGGATTCCCCTGGGGAGAGGTACGCATCCGGTGGTGATGTTGGTCCACGGCGGATGTTGGCTTGAGGAATACGATGCGAGCCATATCTACCCCCTTGCGAGTTCCCTGGCCCGGGACGGCTACGCGGTGTGGGTTCCCGAATATCGTCGTGTGGGTGAGTCTGGTGGTGGCTGGCCGGGAACGGCTTCTGATGTGGTGCAGGCTCTGGATCGTCTGGCGCAGCTTCGAGATCCTCGGCTGTCTTTGGAGCGCACGGTAGTCGTGGGGCACTCCGCTGGAGGACATCTCGGCCTGTGGATGGCCGCTCGGGATCCCGCCTTGGTGGCCCCTCCCGTGCGGGTAGTTGCGGCGGTCGGTCTAGCGGCCATCACCGATCTTCAGCGTTACGCCCGGGGTGAGAACAGTTGTGAAGTCGTTACTCAGCGATTCATGGGCGGCACACCAGAGACCCGTGGACCGGCTTACCGACAAGCTTCTCCGGCGCTTTTACCGCAACAGGTCCCCGTGACACTCCTTCGTGGAGGGCGTGACGCTATCGTTGACGCGGCACAGGCGAGCGCTATGGCCGGTGCCGACACGGTGGTTCTGGAAGGCGCTGGCCACTTTGATTGGATACATCCCTTAACTCCCGCTTACGACGTGCTTCGCGATGCGTTGTTTCATGCCCTTGAGCAGGGTATGCGTCACTCGGTTCCGTCCAAATGATAGCGGGGTCTTGCTTAACGGTCCGGTAACTACGAAGTTTTATCCTCGGCAAATCGGACCAAAGGACTAGTCATGGTACTCGCGCTGCGAACTCAGTCATCTAAAACACTGACCACGGCAGTGTTGCTGATGCTCTTGTCTAGTGGTGTTTGGTCCGAACAGGGAGCGGCGCCTTTGGAGTCAGCGGCACTGGATTCGCGACAAGCGATCACCCGCCTGGCCTTCGGTTCCTGTTTCAAAAATCAACTGGGTAAGAACGGCATCTGGCACTCTCTCGCGCGTTTGAAACCCCAGTTGTTTGTGTTCGCTGGGGACACTCTGTACCCCAGCCGCGAAGACACAGAGTCCCATCTACCGAGACTGGAACAAGCGTACGATGCGCTCGCCGATAACGCCGAGTTTCATGCCTTTCGCCAGCAGGTGCCTGTGCTGCCGGTCTGGGATGACCACGATTACGGGAGGAATGATGCCGGCGCGGATTTTCCTTATAGACGGGCTTCTGAGGCTCTGTTTCTGGAGCGTTGGGGAATCGCCGCTGACGATGAACGACGCTCAAGGGACGGCATTTATTTCAGCCGCCTGCTGGGGCCACCCGGGAAATCAGCACAGTTGATTGTCCTGGATACACGCTCCTTTCGTTCTCCTCTGAAACCCACCGATACGTATGGATCGCCTGGACGGGAGCGGTACGTGAGTGATCAAAGCCCGGAGAAAACCATGTTGGGGGATGCCCAGTGGCGATGGTTGGAGGCGCAATTACAGGTGGATACGCAGTTGCGCCTGGTGGTCACATCGGTACAACTGCTGGGAGACGGCCATGGCTGGGAGGGATGGCATCAACTGCCCGGTGAGCAGGATCGCCTTCTCAATATGCTGCAAGAGAGCGGTGCTACCCCGGTTTTCATCCTTTCCGGTGATCGTCATGTAGCGGGGTTCTACGAGCGAGATATCGGTGGTGACACCTCACTCCTGGAGTTCACCTCGTCCGCCCTAAACAATGTGATTCCCTTCCCCTACCGACGGAATACCCTGGCGGAGAAAGGCAGCTACCGTCTCGGCGAACTCTACGGAGAGGCGAATTTCGGTCTGTTATTGATCGACTGGGAAGCGGGGCAGATCGATTTTCAACTCCACGACGAGGCGGGAGAAGTGGTACGTATGGAGTCTCGCTCCCTGGGCCCTTAGGAATACCTTGTGCACTACATTTTTGAAATCCGCATCACCGACGAAAACTATCGCCCGGAAGACTATGCCGAGGCCTGGGTGAGGGCTAGCGAGTATATTCAGCAAGCCAAGGGTGCCTGCGGCACCCGTTTGCACCGCAAGATTGATGCTCCCGATACCTTGCTGGCCATCGCCACCTGGGAGAGCAAAGCAGCCCGAGATGCCATGGAACTGGACCCTCCGGAGGAGATCGCTGCGATCATTGCCTCTCAGACGCCCCATGTAGAGATCACTCTGCTCGGTGAGTTTGAAGCGCCTGAATGGGAGGTTTTACCACCGTCTTCGCCCTAGCTTCCTGCGCTGCTGTGGCGGATGCCACAGGTTTCGAGCATCAGAGCCTCGTTGTGGCCAGACATCCACCGCAGTGCCCTCTATAATCGCCGGCCCTTAAGGCAAACATCGTAGACCCATGACCGTACGTACTCGCGTCGCTCCATCGCCTACCGGCGACCCCCATGTAGGCACGGCTTATGTAGCCCTGTTCAATCTGTGTTTTGCTCGCGCCCATGGCGGCCAGTTTATCTTGCGCATAGAGGACACGGATCAGGCCCGTTCTACTCGGGCATCGGAGACGGCAATCCTGGATTCTCTGCGTTGGTTGGGCCTCGACTGGGATGAAGGTCCGGATATCGGTGGCGACCACGGTCCGTATCGTCAGAGCGAGCGGGGCACGGTGTACGCGGAATACGCCCAGCAACTGGTGGACCAGGGCAAGGCCTTCCTTTGCTACCGCCGCCCGGAGGAACTTGACGCGTTGCGCGAGGAACGACGGGCCGCTGGTAACAGCAGTGCTCTCAAACCCTCGGATCTTGCGTTGCCGGATGCTGAAGTCGCGCGACGTCGCGAGGCCGGCGAACCTCATGTCATTCGCATGATGGTTCCCGAGGACGCCGGTAGCTGTCGGATCGATGATCTTTTGCGGGGTAGCATCGAGCTGGACTGGAGCATGGTCGACGCCCAGATTCTTTTGAAGTCCGATGGTATGCCCACCTACCATTTGGCCAATGTCGTGGACGATCACCTCATGGGGATCACCCATGTGATCCGCGGTGAAGAGTGGATTAACTCGGCGCCCAAGCATCAACTGCTCTATGAGTACTTCGGCTGGGAAATGCCGGTCCTGTGTCACCTGCCGTTGTTACGCAACCCCGACAAATCCAAGCTCAGCAAACGCAAGAACCCAACGAGCATCCTTTATTACCAGCGCATGGGGTTTCTCCCCGAGGCCTTGCTTAACTACCTGGGGCGGATGGGTTGGTCCATGCCCGATGAGCGTGAGAAGTTCACGCTGGGTGAGATGCAGGACGCTTTCGATATTCAACGGGTATCCCTGGGTGGCCCTATCTTCGATGGGGAAAAACTGCGCTGGCTCAATGGGCTTTGGATTCGCGAGGAGCTTAGTGAGGAACAACTCGCGGAACGCCTGGTTGAGTGGGCCTTCAATCAGGAAACTTTGCACTCGGTGTTGCCGCATCTGCAGCCGCGGATTGAAACCCTTAGCGATTTTGCACCCCAGGCAAGTTTTCTTGTCTCGGGCAGCCTGGATCTGGATGCCTCACTGTTTGACGAACTGGGTACGGATCGCGAGGAACTCCTGAGACAGCTGCAGTTTGCCCTGTGGAGCCTCGAAGCCCTGAGTGAATGGAATCGCGATACGGTGTGGAACGCGCTGAAGTCCCTGGCGGATCAATTGGGTGTCAAAGTCAGAGACTTTCTCTCGCCCATGTTCATCGCCATTTCGGGCAGTCGCGCGTCTTTCTCCGTGGTGGATGCCATGGGTCTTCTGGGACCTGATATGAGTCGCGCGCGAGTCCGTCAGGCTATTGAAGTCCTCGGCGGCGTATCAAAGAAAGCGGGCAAACGTCTGGAAAAAGAGTATCGAAGCCTGGGCTCATAGTAGCGCTTCAAGATGTTGGGTATGCTCGCCCCTGGAGTGTGATGACTCCCCTGATTTTTCCCTTCAGGTTTCTCGCTTCGCCCATCGTTCCAGCGCTGTCTTGCACGGATTCTTGCGGTTGAGAAATCGACCGTAGAGGGGTTTGGCAAGTACCGTGAGGCCCCCGGTGGCGACTGCGGCTCCACCGGCAATGGCCGACCCCGTAACGTCCAAGCCCAGCTTGGGTGACCCGAGGGTCCCGGTAATCTGTACGTAAGGGTTGACGAGACTCGCGGCGCTAATGCCTAAACCTTTTCGCGCTTGATTGTCGAAGCGAATAGCGAGTTTCTCATCGCTGAGGTCGAGCTGGCCGCGTGCTGATAGATCCACGCGGCTGGTTCGCAGCACCAGCCCAGGGTTGAGGACAATCCGTCCCTCGTCGATCTGTGCAGCTAGCACCGTGCACTCAACTTCCATGTCCTTGGAGCTGGTTTCAAGCCCCGGCAGGATGGCGGTCATCAATTGTCCACCAAAGGATTCGGTGGCAAATGCCAGGCCCATATCTTTGAGGACGCCTGCGCCACCGCTCATTAGGAACTTGCCGTTTAGACTGGCCGCCAACTCGCGAGGGTTGGTACCCTGACCAACGAGTTCGAGATCAACATCGTGTTTGGGTAGATCCGAGAGGTGTGGCCCTTCTACCGTGATGCCGATGGGGAAATCCGTCAGATCAAAATCTAGGCTCACGTGTGCGCTTTGTTCCTGCGTTGTTACTTCTAAAAGACCTGTCGCATTGCCGCGGGCGCCGCGAAGATCTTTGATCTGCAAACTCGCCCGACCGTCTCCACTGCGATGATGAACATGCACCGCGTCGACGAAGTTCACCCCGTCAAAGAACGGGTCCTCGATACCGAGAGGGCCGGTCTGTAACTGGATATCGAGGCGGTAGTCCCTAAGCCAATCCAGGGGTAGGGGATTCGCGGGAATAACCCGCTCATTCTTTGCCGAGGGTTCTGGGGGTTTTTCGTCTGGGGAATCGTCATCAAGGGGTGCCAACCAGGGCTGAAGGTTTGCCTGGGGCACCGAGAGATCGGCCACCAGTTCGTTTTCAGCGCTGTCAAAGCGGATATTGCCGAGAAGTCGAGAGCCATCGAGCTCGATGTTGCGAGCGGCCAAGGTCATCTCGTCGCCGAGAATGCTGAGGTCAGCATCCACCGCATAGGGCAGGACCCGTTCCGGTAGGGCCGGTGTGCTGCCAAAGGCATGGAGATCTGCTCCCCGGCCTCTCACCGCGATAATCATGGGTACGTCGTCGCGGGCGGGCACTTGCGTTTCAATACTCAGCAGGGGGTTGTCGCCGGCGAGTACCTGGGCGCGAAGCTGTGGTTCGGTCCCACCGCGGGTATCCGACACGAACCGCAGAGCCTGCTCCGGTGGTGTGTAATCGCGAAGGCCGGGCATGAGAAGGGCGATGTTGGACAACGCCAAATCAGCATTAATTCGAGCTTGGTCGTTGAAAGATAGATCTCGTGGAAGGGCTACGGCGGCTGACCCTTGTACGCCGGGCCCCGAGAGCTCACTCAATTCAATACCCAGGAGCTCTTCGCTCAAGGTCGGCGCCAGGGTGAACTCGTAGCGCTCGGCGCTCATGGCTTCATTGGCATACTCGCCCAGCAACTCGGGCAGGTTCTCAAGGCTTACATCAAAACGAAAATCCGTGCTGAGATTGCCATCGACAATCGCCAGATCGCCGGCGGTGCTGGTCACGGATAAGCCACCAGTTTCCAGGTTTAAGCGGTCAACACGAAGCGCCGCAAGGCTCCCCTGGGTGCGAAGCTCCAGCTTTGCCGGTACATCGCCCAGGCCGGCGACGCCTAATTGTCCAGCGGTGGTGGCCAGCGATGGGCTCTGCACGTTTAGCATCAGATCTACTTTGTCCAGCGCCGGATAAGTGTTCAGTCCACCCGCGAGTGACGCTCGGGCGCCCGCAACATCAACATTCAGCCGATGGATAGTGATTTTCCCTTGTTCCGCCACGCTGAGTTCGGTGCCGAAAAGTGCCGGGATTGAGGGCAAGGGGGCTCCTACCAGCCCCCCGATGGGCTCCAGATCGTCGAAGCTTGCCTGCATGGTAAATTCGCTGCCGTGATAGTTCGGAGCATCGCCAAGGCTGCCCTCGGCGCTCATGTGCGCCTCGCCTACGCGAAGACTGGACAACAACAACTCTTTACCGCTGGCGCTTCGAGTGAGTTGTGCTTGAATCTCGTAGGGAACTTTGAAGCTCGAAGGCCTCTCGAGGAGGCGTTGATAGAAGGAGAAGTCGGGCCCCGTCGCATCCAGCTGAAGCTCCGCATCGGTGGTGAGCGGAAAGCTTGGAACTCGCAAGGAACCGCGAATCCAATGCTCTCCAGCGTGGATGTCAAAACGGGGAATCGCGATGGCTCGCCCATCCCGATCAATCCTGCCATCGATCGTAAGCGGAAGCTCTTCCGTCTCCCCCAAATCGAGGGCCCTAGCCAGCCGGGGTAGACTGCCTGCGTCGATCTTAAGGGCCAGATCAATCCCGTCGCCGCTTTCGGGTCGGTCCGCGGTGCCGGAAAGGTGAATATCGAGGGTGTGTAGATCAGCCTTCAGATCGATAGCGATACCGGGATCGACATCGCCTATAATAAGCCGTACATCCACCGGTGTGTCGGCGTCGAAAATTGGTGACAGCTGGGCGATCCGCGGTGGCATGGTGCCATGCACATGGAGTTTTGCGCTGAGATCCCGAAGAGCATCGAGGGCTTGAAGGCTGTACTCGCCTTCAAGGCTCAAGGGCCCTAACTGCCCGTCCACCTGGGCGAACAATCCTCGACCTTCGATCAGGCTATTCAGATTGCTCCCATGGCTGTTCAGGTGCCAGGCTCTGCCCTGTAATTCGCCGGCCGCATGGAGCTCTAGGGTCTCATCTTGACGAGCTTGCTGCGTCAGCGAATCGATGCGCAGATCAAGGTATTTCCCTCGAATCGGGTGCCAGCGACTGAGAGTCGCTTCTTCTATGAGCATGTTGTTGAAAACGATGCCGAGACCAGCCTTCTCTTCGCTGGCTGCGGTCTCCTCTGGCTCCGCTCCGTCGGTGTTCAATTCGGGGAGGTTACTCTGCTCGGTTTCATCCGATGCCAGGGCTACATGCGCACCGCTTAGACGAAAATCTTCAACAACGATAGGGCCGTCGGAAAACAGGGAGCTTAGGCGAAGGCGCACTTCGACGTGCTCGACGCTTGCCAGGTTTAGGTCCGGTGCCCAGTCAACATTGGCGAGAGAAATATCTCCGGCTATTACTTCGATGTCGGAGCCCAGTTGGACTCGCGGCGGGGTGCCAAGGTGCACCTCGCGATTCAAAAATTTACTGGCCTGCTTTTCCAGAAACGGCACCGCGAAACCCAATTCAATGCCTCGAAACAGAAGGAGCAGCGCGATCAGCAGGCTTCCCAGCAGCGTCCCAAACACAGCCAGGCCAAGCTTTTTCACGGTTGGAGATCCTTGGGTCGCAGCAGCCAGGCCGCCGATGCGGTAACGAAAGTTTCGAAAGCCAGGGCACCCCAGGTATAGGCGGAGATAAGGCCATCCGCGCGCAGGGCGCTAAAACCTCGCAGCGTCGCTAGCAGCCCAATCCCTAGCACGAGCAAAAGCAGGGCACTCTCGTGGAAGCGTGGCCTGAAGGCGGCGAACGCCAGAAACAGGCCAACACCGCTTTGTAGACCGCCATACATGGCACCCATTTCAGCGTAGCCATCACCGTTACGAATGACCAGCCCCGCGAGGTTCGCGGGTAGCGTTGGGTCCAGGGCGCAGGCCAGGCCGTAGCCCAGGAATACAAGACCAACCAGCAGCAGAAACCCACGGATCACGGTGCAACTCCCGGGTGATCGCTGTCACTACCAATCATCGCTTAAGAACCGCTACCGCTGCTGGTCATTGTCGAGCTGTGATTGGGCGCAAGGCGATTGCCAACGCGAAGGCTGGCGAAATAAAACACACCGCCGGTGACGATGATGGCCAAACTGATCATGGCTTCTACCGGTCGTTGCAGAACGATGTATAAAAGGGTCCACCCCGTAATAACAAGAAAAATCAGTGGTGGCAGGGGATACAGCCAGGTCTTAAACGGGCGTTTTAAGGTAGGCTGCTTCCAGCGGAGGAGGAACACTCCGAACACGGTGAAGAAGGTGTTTAGGGCCATGGTCGCGCCGGAGAAAACCAGAATGCGATCAAAGGACGCCGTCCAGAGAAATCCCAGGGCTACCAGTGCTTGTATCAGCACCGCGTTAGACGGAATGCCGTCTTGATTCACCCGGCCCAGGGGTCGGAATACGGGAAAGTCCTCGCCGATACGATGCAGCACTCGAGGGCCAGCAAGGATCATGGCGCTAACCGTGGACACCAGTAACAGCGCTAACAAGATCCCCATAATCGTCGCACCGGCCTCGCCAAAGGCGTAGCTGGCGGCCACATAGCCCACCTCCACCTTGCCCACCATTGCTTCCATGGGGGCCACGGCGAGAAACACGTAGTTGAGGAGCAGATAGGACAGGCATACCAGGCTGGTGCTCGCCACCAGGACCAGAGGGAGGGAGCGCTGGGGGTGTTCTAGTTCGCCGCTGATGTATGTGGCGGCATTCCAGCCGGAATAGGCATAGTTCACATAGATCAGGGATACAGCGAAGGCGCCGGAAAAAAGCAGCGCTCCGTCTCCCGCGGCGGGAAGGAAACGTGTCTCCTGTCCGGCCTCGTTGAACAGAAGGGCCAGGGCCGCGAAACCGACGATCAAAACGATTTTGAGCAGAGTAAACAGGCTTTGGGTGCTGCCCGAGCTTCTGTGACTGCGGCTATGGGCGACGGCCAGAACCACGATCAAACCCGTGGCCAGCCATATCGCTGATAGCTGTGGAAACACCGCAGAGAGATAGCTTCCGAAAGTCATGGCCGCTAACGCCGTGGGCGCCGCAAAGCCCACGGTGGCGGAGACCCAGCCAGAGATGAACCCGGCGATGGGGTGATAGATTTCTGTCAGGAAGTGATACTCGCCACCGGAGCGGGGCAGGGCCGCGCCTAACTCTGCATAGGATAGGGCGCCGCAGAGGGCGGCAAGACCACCCACGGCCCATAGGGCCAGAAGCACGGGCACCGATTGAATTTCGACGAGTTGGAAACCCAGGCTCGTAAACACGCCCGTGCCAATCATATTGGCAATGACAATGGCGGCGGCTACAGATGGTTTGAATCGAGTCACGCCGCATTGTTCCCGGTTTTAACGGCTCGCTGCAAGGGCCAGGGTTAAAGCCATCGCCCGAGCAGTACGCCAAGGATAAACAGGCTGGTGAAGGCTCTAGTGTGGGCAAAGGCGTAAGCGGAAAACCACAGAGGCCAAAGCGATCTCGGGTAGCTCTCCGGCTTCTCATTGGGTTTCGTTTTCTGCAGGGCGCGCAGGGTTTTCCCAAGCTGCGGTAAAGCACCGAGCACAAGAAGCAGCGGCCAGCGCTCCCAACCGAGAACCACAAGGGCTATACAACCCAGATACTGGCTGACAAGGAGAACCTGAGTTACACGCCGCGCACCGACATCGCCGAGTATGACCGGCAGGGTGAAAACCCTTTTCTCGCGATCCAGTTCCCGTTTGTCGATGTGTTTACCAAATAGCACCGTTGTAGGCCCCAGGCCGTAGAGAGCGCCGAGCCAGGCCGCCTCAGGGTTCCAGGAGCCGGTGCATACGTAATAGGTTCCACCTACCATGAGAGGTCCCCAGACCGCTAAGACGGCGGGCTCCCCAAGGCCCCAGTATTTCAATGGCCAGGTGTAAAACAGAACGAAAAAGGCTCCGGCGAGCATCAGCGGTAGGGTGAGGCCTCCGCGATAGGTCACCAGCCAGAGCCCAAGGAGCAGCGCGGCGCCTCCCGTGAGCACCAGGTAGGCGTAGAACTGGCGAATGCTCAGAAGCCCGTCCTCTACGGGATGCACCCCGTATTGATTCCGGTAGTAGTTCCCGCGATCGATGCCACGGCGGGAGTCGGTCAGGTCATTGAGCAAGTTATTTGTTGCGTGGGCGAGCACAAGTCCCGCGACGCAGAGGAACCACGGGAAAAGCTCGCCGGACCCGCTGCGCCAGGCGAGGAGGCCCCCAAAGGCGGCGGACATGAGAGTCATGAACAGCACCGCACCCCGTACGGCGATAAGCCATTTCAGTGGTAAAGCCAAAGCCTTCCACTGCTCCAGCGACAGGGCGGGTACCGTGGTTAAGGCGTGTTTCCAGGTGATGGGTCGCTGTTGCGGTGCTGCCGATGGTTCGGGTGCGCTCATGGCGTGCGGGGCGTGGGCTCGTTTGGGTTGAAGGACCGCAGTCTAGCAACTCCCAGGAGTGGAAAAATATCTGGGTTACGGCAAGTGCTAGCGGGACGCAGGAATGTTGAATTCCTGGCTTTGGGTCAGTATGATCCGCGCTCCTTTCGTGGGGCCATAGCTCAGCTGGGAGAGCGCAACACTGGCAGTGTTGAGGTCGGCGGTTCGATCCCGCCTGGCTCCACCAAATATTTACCCTCGTAACCTACGGCTCTACGCTTCTCCCCAATTAAGGGGGACAGACCGTTTCTCACTAAACCCTGTTGATGATGCCATCCCACCCACAGCGGGTCATGACTCTCAATCGGAAGTTTTCAAAATTCCTAATGCTGTAAGCTCTACGACTCATCATCCCATCTTGTTGTGGAAGCCTTCGGTAGGTCCGTTACTGAGGCCCACACGCCACATCGTCACGCTCGGTTCGAGCCAGGACGTCAGAGTCTTTGCCAGCCTCCGCAGCCGGCTGTGCCGCAACTGGTCGATCAGGGCCATCAGCTGTGCAAGCTTTTGCCGGGCTCGTTTCTTTTTCAGATTCTTCAGCAAACAGCAAGCGATTGAGCTGTTGCCTAGCGTAATAGAGGGCGGCCAGAGTTGGGTAGTCGTCTAGATAGCGATGTAGCTTTCTCTGCTGTTCGGGCGTCAGGTTCCACTCATGACGTCGCATGAGGCTCAGCAGGCCCCGATTCCGGCGGCCCTCCGGATGAACCTCTTTTCAGACGGTCAGGAAGTGCTGGTTAACGAGACGAATTACGTAGAATCGATCAGCCACGATTCGGGCCCTGGGAGAGTACTGGCGAGCGATGTAGCGGTAGGTCTCCGACAGGTCCATGACGATAAATCGCACGTTGTCTTTGCCCGGCAGCCGCCGCAGATAGCTATCCAGGCTGGCTTCAGAGCGACCAAGGCGCACGTCGAAGACCTTGTGACGACGCAGATCGACGAAGGTCTTCGCAAAACCGCGTTTACGGGTGAAGAAGTGTTCATCGATGCCAAGAAAGCGAGGGCAGAGCCGGTTGGCCATCTCTGAGCATCGCAGACGGCACTGGCTCTGATACCAGCGCTCGATGGTCGCAGGACCGATATCGTGGGGTTTTAGAGAGCTTGCGCTGCGTCACTACGCCGTCGTGGGCGTTAAACACTTCGAGTCGGATGTAATGACCCAGCCAAAACTGCACAGCTACGCCGCTAATTTGTAAGTTTCCCGGGGCGTTTTCGTGCTCAGGGCCTAATGAGGGCGATCCTCGTTGTAGTAACGAAACCACGCTCCCAATGCCCGTCTATCCTCGTCAGGGGAGGCAAAGCTATGGAGCGACAGGCACTGCTCCTTAACAGATCGTATCAGTTGCTCCACCATGCCGTTTTGTTGCGGCGTGTGCGGGCGGATGAACTCTTGCTTCAGACCATAGCGATACACCGTTCCGGTGTATCGCCGACTGGTGAAGACTAAGCCATTATCTGAACGAATCGTCAGGTCATCCTGAGCTCGCCCCAGGATGCCGTACCGACTAATCCGGGCTTCTTCCAGTGCAGCCTCAGCAACCTTGGCATTGCCCGTGGGGCTCAGTCGCCAACCGATGAGCTCCCACGTGAAGCAGTCCACGACCAACGTTAGCGCACACCAGCGGTGCTGCTCGCCGCACCAGACTCTTGCCATATCCGTCGCCCAGCGTTCATTGGGCCTGGCAGCCTCGGGAATAGTCGTCTGTCCTGGGTAGATTTGCTTGATCAATTCAGCCTTGCGTTTGGACTTCCCCCACTATGGATGACTCTTCCAGGCTATGCTGGACTTAAACCATGTATTGGACGCCACTTTTTCTCGTACTTGCAATTTACAAATTGAAGAAGTTCGCGTTCATCTAAAGCTTGGACGGGGCAGTCTTTTCGCAGGATTTGATATTGTCCGCAGTAGTTTCGGAAAATGAAGGATGTGTGTGCGCCAGAGATTTTGCGCTTTGATAACTAATGGAAGCTAGCGATACTGAGACAGATCTCTGCTCACTATCAAGTGACCGAACGTCTACACCCCCGCACTTGTTTACTCTCACGACACATAGACGAGGGTCGCCGCATGGAAGTGTGAATTCTATGTCTTCAATTGGCCAAAAATCGGGTCCGAGTCTGACCACTGCCCGGGAAGCAAATGGCCTTGCCTCGGTCCGGAAAGATCCTATAAAGCTTACTTCTCCAAGGGCATCTCGCAGAACAAATGCTTTTTCCTTGTTCTCGTTGGCTCCATCAGAATTTAATGCGGTTAGTTGCTCTACTATCCAACTTTCTGATAAGCGTTCCGATAATTCATCTGCTTTCGCTTGTTGATTTAACAACTCCGTGCGTAAGTCCGTTAATTGTTCAACAGCCTCTTGAAAATCGCGTTGGTTGAGAGAGCCAGCGGAGACTATTCGATTTTCAAGGTCGACGTACTTATCCTGTAAAAGCTCTGCGTCTACCCGCTGCTTTTCAAACGTAGCAAAACTATCCTCGAATCGCTCATCAATTGAGCTCCTTATCTCAGCTACGTAAGAACGCATCGTGAACAGAATGATGGCGATCACTGCCCCTGTAATCCCCATCATTAAGGTGAGCTGCGTCAAGTACCCAGGTTTTTTGTCCTCGTAACTACTCATCCAGCATCAATCCTCTTGCCGCTCAAGGAATCTAGCATTGTCGCCGATGCTGAAAAAGATTATCGAAAAGCTCGAAGCGAATGCGACTGCGCCGAGTGCGTACGCCCAAATCATTCCTGCATATTGGCCAGATCTAATTACTATTAGAATAATCACAACTACTACGTCTAAGACCAAAGCAGCGGTAAGAAGCATACCCCAACGGTCTGTGGCGGGACCGATGGCAGCAAGCTGCGACAGCTCTAAGGTCACGAAGATGAGGATCATTGAAAGTATTAGCGGAAAAAGCAAAAGGTGTATCTCGCTAGATTGTTGTTCCATTAACGCGGGAATGCCAGTGCACCACGAGACGAGCAACGGTATGAAAAGAACCATACCAATGGTTTTCCAAGTACGTACTGCCGCGTTCTGTCCTCCAAACAACCAGCTTACTAGCGAATTCTCATAGCCTGATTGGTTACTAGACAATGCAGTAATACTGGCTGTGGCCAGCTGAATCACGTATCCAACAAGTACCATAACGCTACCAATAAAAACGATGTTCTCTCTCACTCTTTCGCACTCTCAATCACGGGTATCTATCTCTGGGAGTAAATGGAACCTAATTTGTAAATTATATATGGTTTGAAGATCAGTAAGTGCTGTGAACGGCACAAGACTTCGATCGCAGATAGGAACATGCTGCTCGATGCCCCGCCACGTAAGAGTAGTCGAACGTGGTATCATTTTCCCCGACCTCATTAGAACGGCAAGACTCGTAATCCCTTGAACTTATGTCTCGCGGAGTTACCAAACCAGTTTGTCTGCTGATCTACTTATCTACTGCCTAGAAAACCTTACAGATTATCGTCAGAAGGCAGCAACCTAGTGGCGGGTAGCTACAAGATAATTAACCTCCCTGATTTTGCGAGGACTTTGGAAGGAAACCTC
>DIYG01000040.1 GCA_002428935.1 Halieaceae bacterium UBA6060 | reverse complement strand
TTGTTCGGCATGGCAATCTCCTCAGCTAGGACGGCAAAGGCCTTCAGCGAGCACCTTATTGCTATGCGCAGATGATACCGGCGCAGGGCAAGAACTCGCTAGCGATTGCGCAGCCCTCGTGCCTTAGGCGCTAGAATCGGCTATCCGAAGAGCCGAGGACCGTGGTCGATGCTGCTGCGCCGTTACATTGAGCATGTGCGTGAACAAAACTGGTTTGCCGTCGCCATCGATTTTGTGATCGTGGTGTTTGGTGTCTACATAGGTCTTCAGACTCAGGAATGGAGCGCCCAACGGGATGTCGATGCGCTGGAAGCTCAATACATGACCGAACTCAAAGAGGAAATGTCGAGAAATACGATCCTCACTTCGGGAACCGTCGAAGCCATGCGCAGTGTTGTAGCCTCGGGGAAACAGGCCGTGGATTTCATGCGTTCCGACGGACAATGCGACCAAGACTGTTGGCGCCTGCTTGTGGACTTCTTCATCGCGTCGCAAGTTATCAGGCCAGCCTACTCCACAACGGTCTACGAGGAGACGCAGCGCCTCGGCTTCCCGAGATCCTCCAACGTAAGCTCTGCCATCGACAATTACTACACCCTACTTGTGTCGGCGGCTATAGGAATCGACAACAATCCAAAGTACCGCGTGAGCCTGCGTGAGCTTCTGCCGGTGGAAGCCCATGAACAGCTCTGGCCCAACTGTCACCGATTGCTTGGGCCAGTGGAAAAAGTCGTTGTTGATTGTCCTCCTGCCATGCCCACGGAGGCCGTGAAAGCTATCCTCAGGCGCATTCACTCACGACGCGAAATTCTCGAGCAGTTGAACTACTGGATTGGTATGCATTCACTCTGGATTCCCTATATCAACCAGATTCCCACGCTGGCTCAGGAAGCGATTGGGATCATTGACGATTGGAGCTTGGAACGTTAAACCCGATCTGACGGCGTCTGTCAGGTCAGCTAACGATTCTGGTATCGATTCAGATCAAACAGCCCCGCTTCTGCGGGAAACGTGTCTCGATAGGCGGCATTTACATCGTCGCTGACCTTCCAAAACCACGGCGCCGTGCGGCGCACTCCGAAACGTTCGACGAGCTTGCTGTAATCCTCGGCACTGGCCAGGGAAGCCACAGCAGACGCGAACTTCTCCAGTTCACCTTCCGTGACCTGAAAAATCATATTGGGGTACCCGGTGAGGAATCCGCGAGCTACCGTCAGCGTGTCCTCCTGGGGAAGGCGACGATCCTCTTCATTGAACAACTGGGTGTTGTTTTTAAACGCGCGATTGTGAATCAGGGTGATGTACTCCCGTCGCCCATCTTTCCCTAACACCTGCAGGAAGGCCGCTTCCGGCATATAGCTAAACGCTCTTTGGGGCGAGTCCATCAAGCTTTCCAGAGCGTCATCGGAAACTCCATAGCGCGACGAAGCTGCGGTGGGTATGTGCGCCTTGAAGAGGGACATAAGCTCAGCCTTGGGGTCATCGCTGGTATAGGAAATCCCCGTTGGGCGCTCAAACTCGCGATTCTGCGGATCGAAGAGATAGTCGCGCACATGGTCTCGCGCGCCGCGATACCACTCATTGCGCACATCGATTCGCACGTCTTCCGGCAGGAAGCGCAAAAAGCCCTGCTCACCTTCCATGCGCAAGAAATCCATATACAGCCGGCTCTCCAATTGATGCCCCACGGCCCCGTAGACATCGAAGCCGGCAACGAGGAGGTAGTGAATGCGTTCAAGCAGGGAGTAGTCGATCACCCACATAGTTTTCGGCTTTTGGCCCACATAACCCTTCACCACCGTCGCGCTGTCAAAGTGGCGAAAAACTGTAAGGGCTGCGTTGTCGTTGCGCTCGGGACCGCCATCCCAAATCACGTCCATGGCGAGATCGAGGCTGTCCTCGTCGAGGACTTTGGCAATCGCCTTGGCCTGAGCTTCTAGATACCGCTTCTGACTCTTGCCGTAGCTTCGCCATTGAAAAAGCGTCACCACAAGGCTGCTCTTAGCCTGGGGTAAACGCATCTCTCTGGCTTCGGCCGCTAAAAAATCCGCTTGCTGTTCCGGGTCCACAGTGTTGGGCTTGGCAAAAGCCACCCAGAAGTGATCGTCGATGACGTTTAGGGCCACCTGTCCTCGACAGACCGGCCCCTTGATATACGCCATGATCGTGAACTGAGCCTCTTCCAGCATGAATCGATAGCGCGCATTCACCGGCAGTGCTTCAAAGGTGATAAAGGGATTGGCCGCATCCACGCCCTCGTAGCCCGGTAAGGCCTCTACCGGGTAATCCGGTTCGAGGAACAAGGTATTCCAACGGTTCATACGCTGCTTATTGAGAGCGTAGGGCATATGCCGCTTGGCGAGACGGGTGGTAGTTCTGAGTTGGAGTCGATAGAAAAACTCTGCCACACCAGGATCATCGTAGGGGCGGCGAGAAGCGATCACGTCGATAGGCTCCCCCGGGGGCGTTCGTGACCGTACCAGGGTGTACCAGCCCGAAGGCTCGGGCAGGTCATCGAAATAGAGGCTACCGATAAACAGGTGCTCGAACATGTAGCGGCTCATGAGCTTCTGCTTGTTGCTGGGGCCGTTGAAAAACGCCTCCCAGGCCGCTACCGCTTCTTGCTCCGGGAGCGGCGGTGGAGGAATAGCTACCCCTTCGGCGCCCTCCTCTATCCAACGCTTTAGAGCGGTCTGGCGCTCCTCATCCAGTCCAGGCAATCCGTAGGGCATGCCCTGATAGGGTTTTTTCTCTACATAGCTACCCATCTCATCGGCTTTCGGACAGCTCTGCTCACGATCCAGCCGAAAATCAAAACTATCGGGGAGAACACCGGATGTGGCTGATGGATAGGCCTCCTTAAGCACCAACATGCGGTGGAGCTGGCCCATCTCCGGCAGTTTGTCATCGGTGACGGGAAAGAAACCCTTGCTTCGCCACTCCTCGAGGGTAAAGGCATCCTCATAGAGGCGTGTCAGATTGGCACTGCGCAACCGCGAGCCATCGTATACCTTCTTCTTGTTGCCACCTCGCTGGAGTCCGCCCCAGGCGTCCAACTTGAGCTGGCATGGCGCGTCGTAGCAGCCGTGGCAGACCACGCAACGCTCTTCGATGATGGGCTTGATGTGCGCGGGATAATCCTGGGACAACAGCTCGCTGGGCGTCGCGCCCGCGGCCAAGGCCCAAAGCACCGCCCCAGTCGCGAACCGAGGGACACGCCCCTTGAGAACGCCTCGAAGACAGGTATTTATCGCGGAGATCCGGACCGCTCGCAGAGCGTCCGTGACAGTAGTAGATAGCTTCATGGGGACAAAGTAGCGAAGTGCCTAGACGGCCTCAAGGGGTGCCTCGATACGCTCTATGCTTGCTCTTTTATCCGTCAGGCTCTAAGCAGCGTGTCGATCGTATGCTCGGCAACACGCCGTAACTGTTTAACGGGCATGGCCGCACGCTCCAGCACCACCAAACCTCGAATCACCGCGACGAGCTGCGCGGCCGCCAGTTGGGGATCACCGCTGAATTCCCCCCGCTCCATGCCTTGCTCAAATGCCGACTCAACCCGCCGCAACACCTGATCGATGGTCTCCGCTAACGCTGCCTGAGCCAGGGGTCCGAGATTTTCATCGTCCGCCTCGGTGACCTCCATTAAGCCCTTGGTCGTCGGGCAACCACGCGCGGGGCTCCCTGCGGTGAAGTTATTGATCGACGCCGTGCAGTATCCGAGAAGCTGCCCGCGGAGGGTTTCGGT
>DIYG01000007.1:2097-7112 GCA_002428935.1 Halieaceae bacterium UBA6060 | reverse complement strand
CGGCAGCGTCCATCCATGGACGCTGACGCCCGCTGCGACACGGTAGGCTCGCACCGCTTTACCGGGTGTGACGATGTATGGCGTTCCGCGCGAAGCCACCGGGGACGTGGTGTGCGTCCTGCTGCGAAGCTCCGGGTAGCATAATGATGGGACGAGAACTGGTTTACTCAGCGCACGGTTTTCAACAACTTGAGCGGCCTCTACCATGGGGCCGTTTTCTATTTTTGGCGCCCGAACAATAGTAAGAAGGAGCCGACCATGAACATCTTTCATGAAGACCAGGCCGCCTGGCTGGCCCAGGTCGAAGAAGCCATCATCGATCCCGACCGGGAAATCATCGATCCTCATCACCACCTATGGCCGGAGCTGATGGGCCAGCCTTACAACGTGGACGAATTCGCAGCGGACACAAACAGCGGCCACAACATCGTTGGCACGGTATTTATGGAGTGCAGCGCTTCCTATCGCCAGGACGGCCCAGAGCACGAGAGACCTCTCGGTGAGACCGAATACGTCCTGGCCCAGGCGGAGCGCATACGAGAACAGCACCTCGGTGCACCGATCCTCGGCATGGTCGGGCATGTGGATCTTCGTCGAACCGACGTCCTCGACGAGGTCCTCGATCAGCACCTGGCCCTGGCCGGAGACTTCTTTAAAGGTATCCGCCACGCTGGCGCCTGTGCACCACCCGCGGATCGCGAGCACATGCTTATTCCCGGCGATGCGGACGAAGATCTATACGCCCAAAGGAGTTTTCGAGAGGGGGTGCGTCGCCTGGGACAACGAGGTCTGTCCTACGACACCTGGCAGTATCACTATCAACTGAAGGATTTCATCGCTCTGGCCCAGGCCTGTCCAGACACGGTGCTGGTCCTGGATCATTTCAGTACACCTCTTGGCGTAGGATCCTTTGCCGGGCGGCACAAAGAGCTCTTTCCCCAATGGCAGCAAGAGGTGCGCCTATTGGCGGCCTGTCCCAATGTGTTTCTCAAGCTGGGCGGGTTGGCCATGCCTGACAATGGCTTCCCCTGGCACCTGGCGGAACAACCACCGACCTCCGACGAAGTGATTGATGCTCAAGGCGACTGGTATCGCCACGCTTTGGATTGCTTCGGCGCCGAGCGCTGCATGTTCGAGAGCAACTTTCCCGTGGACCGTCTTTCCCTGTCTTACGCCGTTTACTACAACGCCATGAAAAAACTGTCTGCAGAGGGTTCTGAGGCCGAGAAAGACGCCCTATTTGCAGGAACGGCGCGACGGGTTTATCGCCTCTGAGCGGCGAAAAACCTGTAGGAAACTTATCGGCTAGGCGTCGCGGCCCGGCAGGGCGTAATCATCTTCCGCACCGGATAACAGTTCGTCGACGGCCTCAAGGGCGCGCAACAGCCTCGTCACCGCAAGCCCCTTGCCGCGAAAGTACTCCTCCGCCATGGGAGTAATCCCGCACTTTGCGGGAAGCTCAGCACCCGCCTCGATCAGGCGATACATGTTCGGCAGAAAAATAAACTGTAGCCACTGAGGCAGGGTCAGGGTGTCCATGGCGAAGGGCTGCTCCGACGCCAACGCCTGCTCACCCGGCGCTTCCCCGTCCCATAAACCCATTTGCCGAAGCTCCGACTCAATGTCGATGAGCACCGCCGCAACCTCCGTGTGCACTATTCACATTCCTCCGACACCGTGAGCATAAAAATAGCCATATAAATCAATAGGTAAGCAAAGGTTCCGGAGAGCTTGGGCAATAGCGGTTTAAGACCAAAGTAGGTAGACTTTTGGCTATCTTTTCCCCGGTCAGCTTTCCCGCCGGGAAAGACACCGAATCTAGGCGCTCCAAAAGCTAACAACACGCGTAGATAGGTTTGGGTAAAAAGAATACTAACTAAAACAAAGGCAGCCAGCAGGCCGCCACGCACATTAACGACAAAACTAATCACAAGTCTAACGACAAAAAGGATGCGCCCCATGACAGCAAGCACTCTTTCCCCTCGTTCCAGCCTCGGCTTGAAACGCTCGCCCCGTCGGCCCCTCGCCGCCGCGGTCGCAGCGCTGATCGCCGGGAGCACCCTGGGTCCCATCGCCCAGGCTCAGGAGGAATCCCGGCGTGGTAGCTCCGCCGCACTCCTCGAAGAGGTGGTGGTTACCGCACGGAAGCGAGAGGAAGGCTCCCAGGATGTTCCTCTGCAGATCTCCGCTTTCGGTGCCGATCAGATCGAAGCTCTCAAGGTTCGCGATCTGACCAACCTCGCGGTAGGCATGCCCAACGTGGCTCTTGATGACGTGGGAACAACCCGCGGAACCGCCAACTTCTCCATTCGCGGCCTCGGTATCAACAGCTCTATTCCCTCCATCGACCCGACCGTGGGCGTGTTCGTCAACGGCATTTACCTGGGTGTGAACAACGGCATTATCTTCGACGTCTTTGATCTGGAGAGCATCGAAGTCCTGCGCGGTCCCCAGGGCATCCTATTTGGACGGAACGTTACCGGTGGCGCCGTCCTCATGAACACCAAGAAGCCCGGCGACGAGTTTGAAGCGACCATCCGCGCCGCCGTGGACGGCGGTGGCGACGGCGGCCTGAACCGCTACCTCATGGGCACCGTTGGTGGACCAGTTACGGAAAACCTCGGCTTGAAACTGACGGCCTATCTGAACGACGACGAAGGCTGGAACGAAAACCTCTTCAACGGCCAGGAGGTTCAGGCCGTCGAGCAGCAAATGGTCCGTGGTACACTTGTGTGGACGCCCTCTGATCGCGGCGAACTGGTTGTTCGCTACGAATACTCTGATATCGACGGCGACGGTCCCGTTCCCCAGTCCCACGCGAATAACCTGGGCAACCAGCCCAACATCCCTGACGTTCCGGGTTTCCCATTCACCGCCGATGAAGACACTTTCGACGCGAACTACGATGAAGTTGGTAGTCAGCAAATCGAAACGAACTTCCTGACCGTCGAATACAACCACGACGTGGACTTTGGCGACGGCACCATCACTGCGTTGTATGGCTGGCGCGACAGCGAGAGCGCTACCTACTCCGATATCGACGCCCAGCCGACCAACCTGTTCCATGCACCCGCTGATCTCATCAGCGAGCAGCATAGCTTTGAGCTGCGCTTCAATGGCCAATTCGGCGATGCCAACGTCACGGTCGGTGGTTACTGGTTCGACAACGATCTGGAGTATCACGAGCGTCGGGAACTGCTGACGGATCTCACGGGTATCCTCACAGGCGGCGCGCTGACCGACATCCCCTTCCAGCTCCAGGACGGTGGTGGTCTATACACGGTTGAAACGGTCGCCATTTTTGCAAATGTGGATTACGCACTAACCGATCGTCTGACTTTGAGCGTTGGTGCTCGCTGGTCCGACGAGGAGAAGTCCGCAAATATTGCCACCCTGGCCCTGAACACCAACGTGCTCGATATTCCAGGCACCATCGGCAGCGGCACGCCGACCTACGTGAACCCCCTCACCGGTACGGACACCCGCTGTAACATCGTTAACGGACCGGAGTGCCCGCTGGATTTTAACGACGATGACAGCTGGGCAACGTTCGCACCAAAGATCGGTTTCTCTTACGCGCTGAATGACGAGTCACAGGTTTATGGTCACTGGAGCCGCGGTTTCCGTTCCGGTGGTTACAACCTCCGTAACACCAGCCCGACCGCAGAGCCCGGCCCCTTTGACGAGGAGCAGGTGGACAGCATCGAGTTTGGTTACAAGTCCCAGCAGGACTGGGGCCGTCTCAACGCAGCGGTGTTCTACAACACCATCGACGACATGCAGCGTGAGGTAAACCAGCCCGACGAAACCTCCGGTGTGGTGCAGATCATCGATAACACGGCGGATGCCACCATCTGGGGTATCGAAGTCGACGGGGCCTTCCCCATCGCCGAGAACCTCCTGCTGCTGGCGTCCGTGGGTTACATCGATGCTTCCTACGATGAAGTGCGCTTTGACCTGAACAACGACGGTGTCGTAGACAGCGCTGACGAGAACCTCGATCTGCCCCGGGCGTCGGAACTGACTTACAGCATCGGCCTGACTTATGACTGGGAGATGGGTAGCTGGGGTTACGCATCAGCGCGCGTCAACTACGCCTTCCGTGATGAAGCGGCCTGGACCGACGACAACCGCGGTATCGTGCCCGAGCAGGATATCCTCGATCTGGGTCTGGATCTGTACACCAACGACGGCAACTGGGTGTTCTCCCTGTACGGTCGTAACATGTTGGATACGGTCAAGTGGGGTGGTGACACCCAACTACCGGCCCAGCTTGGTCCTCTGCCTCTGGGCGGTACCTTCTCACCTCTGGCCAAGGGCCGGGTTTACGGTGGAGAGGTTACCTACAACTTCTGATCTGACAGCCGTTACATCGACGAGCCGGTGGCGCGTAAGCCCACCGGCTTTTTTTTGCCTGTTCTTTACTCTGAACGTTATTTCTATCGTCGATAAAACTGCGCTGATGCTCTTGGTGTTAGGGCTTGCTGTTCTTTCGCGGCGTCGTGGCGAGGCCCGTCGCATTACTACGCTCTCTGCTGGCGCTTTGACGTTCGCTCCGGAATACGCCGCACCTCGCTAGAGACGGGTGGACAGGAACCGAGTATCGGCCGGCGAACAAACTGTCACGAGGTTATTGCCGCTCGTTTGGTCGGAGAAAAGGATCACGTGCCATAGTTACAAGCGATTCAAAAAACTGTTTCAAGTTGTACCGCGTCAGCGCAGGCGAGCTGTGCGGTGTTGCGAAGCGAACGTCAAAGCGCCAGCAGAGAGCGGAGCAACATCGTGCAGCTCGCCGAAGCGGGAATCTACGCCTTCGTTGCCTCCGCTAGGCAACCACTTAACACCTGCATCCCCACCGACCGATCAGACCAAGTACGTAAGACTTACATTTCTGAGTATCACAACGCCAGCGTAGGCGAGCTGTACGGTGTTACGAAGCGAACGTCAAAGCGCCAGCAGAGAGCGGAGTAACATCGTGCAGCTCGCCGAAGCGGAATCAGGAATCAGGAATCAGG
>DIYG01000007.1:0-1990 GCA_002428935.1 Halieaceae bacterium UBA6060 | reverse complement strand
CAGGAATCAGGAATCAGGAATCGAGAATTGACTAACCAAACTCTCGCGTAAACGGCGGCAAAGAATCCAAAATCGCACGACCGTAGCGACGGGTGAGAAGTCGACGATCCAGCAGCGTGATGCGCCCCGTGTCGTCCTCCGTGCGCAGCAAACGCCCCGAGGCCTGCACCAGACGCAACGCCGCATCGGGCACGCTGATCTCCATAAACGCATTGCGACCCTGGGATTCCAACCACTCGGCGAGCGCCGCATCGACCGGGTCATCGGGCACGGCAAAAGGCAGCTTGGCGATAAGCACGTGACGGCAGTAATCCCCCGGTAGATCAACCCCTTCGGCAAAGCTCGCCAAACCAAAGATTGTGCTGCCCCGACCGGAGTCTATGGCCTCGCGATGCTGACGGAGGATTTCCTGTTTGCTGTAGTCGTCCTGCCGCAGAATGCGCTCACGCCAATCGCTGGATAGAGCGTCGTAAACATCATTCATCTGCCGTCGCGAAGAGAACAGCACAAGATTTCCCGCCGCCGCATCCAGCAGTTGGGGAAACAGCTCAACCAACTCTGCCGTGTGTCCTTCGGCATCACTGGGCTCGCTGTTCATTGGCGGGATACTCAGGGTAGCGCGGCGGTGATCAAAGGGACTGGCAACCACCGCAAAAGCCGCCTCGTTAGGGATGCCCGATCGGGTTTGCAGGCGATCGAAGCGCCCGAGGGCCGTCATGGTTGCCGAGGTGAGTACCGCGGCGGCGGCTCGGGACCAGAGTTCATCCTTGAGAATGTCTGCGGCCAGTATGTGACTGCAATGAAAGTCGATAGCGTAGTCATCGTCATCGCTGCGCCGGGATAACCAGCGGGCCCGAGGCGGGGTTTCGCTGGTGGCATCGCTAGAGAAATCCCGCCAAAGGGCCCGAACACCGTCAGCTCTAGCGAGCATACCGCCCACGGCCATCTTCCACGCTTCCAGTTCGTCCCGCTGAGCACTAAAGGCTTCGTCATCCAGGGCATCGTCCAAACCCGCGTCAAGGGTGGTGAGTCGGCCCGCAAGGCGTGACCAAAGGGCTGCCTGGGTAGTCGCAGGTGCCAGCAGCTCCGGCGGCACAATTCCCCCGGGGAAGCGCAAGCGCTCATCACCCATCTCAAGGCTGGCCATGGCCTGGGCGCCAGCTTCGGCCACCACATCCAGTCCCAGCGTCAGTTCATCGAGGAGTTCAGGAGTGCCTTCCAGAACAGACTCCAGACCAGAAACCTGTCCCATAAGGGGCGCACCCTTGGCCAGGGCCTTGCGGGTGTCGTTCAACCAACTCCGAGTTGTGGACAGGCGACAAAAGGACGCGAAGTGATTCAGAGCCTTGTCCGGCAGATGGTGACCTTCATCGAACACGTAGATGCTGTCTTCTGGAGCCGGCAGCACAGCACCGCCGCCCAGGGTCAGATCCGCGAGCACCAGATCGTGGTTGGTAACGATGATATCCGCATCCTGCAAGCCATCGCGGGCCCGATAGAAGCTGCAGTTACCTATGTTGGGACAACGCCTGCCGGTGCACTGCCCCTGGTCTGCGGTGAGGGGTATCCAGTCGCTGTCGTCCACCGGCGTGGGCCAGTTGTCGCGATCCCCATCCCAATCGCCACGACCAAGGGCATCGAGCATCGCACCGTAGGTTTCCAGCGCCGTGCGCTCCAGGGCCACCTCCATCTCATCCGGATAGAGCCCCAGGTTGTGTCCCCCGGCTTCGCTAGCCAAAAGCCGGTCAAGCTGTGTCAGGCAGAGGTAACGGCGACGCCCTTTGGCCAGGACAAAATCAAACGCGAGCCCGGAACCGCTCTGAATATCGGGCAGGTCCTTGAAAACCAATTGCTCCTGGAGAGCAATCGTCGCCGTGGCGATGATCAACCGCTTGCGGCGGGCCCGCGCCATGAGCAGCGCGGGAATGACGTAGGCCAGGGTTTTGCCCGTTCCCGTACCGGCTTCAATAACCGCGATGGGCAGGCTGGG
>DIYG01000170.1:14019-14380 GCA_002428935.1 Halieaceae bacterium UBA6060 | reverse complement strand
TCCACGGCGCGCGCCACGCAACTTTTCGGGGCGGCGGTAGCCATCCTTACGCGCCCGGAAGTTAGCCGCTCCCTTCGTCGGCTTTGCGTGGTCCTGCTGGCTCTTTGGATCCTGGGCTCCTGCTGGCGATTGCTGTGGAGCTTCTTTCCCGAGGCGCCGCCACTGCCGGAGACCCGTATCGTCAATCCTCCCAGTGTGGCCGCAACGACCGTGTCTTCGGAACGCGTTGATATCGACGCTCTTGTAGCCGCCCAGCTCTTTGGTAAACCGGGGGAAACGCTCAGCGAAGCGGAGCTTGCCGCTGCAAGCGGTCGTGCCCCCGCCATGAGCGAGGCGGAAGCCGCGGTGGCGCTGGCGGGAA
>DIYG01000170.1:0-13955 GCA_002428935.1 Halieaceae bacterium UBA6060 | reverse complement strand
CGCTGGCGGGAATCGAAGATGGTGCCCCGGAGACCCGCTTGCCGCTGGTGTTACGCGGTGTGGTGGCCTCTTCCGAGGCGGGCCTGGGGCAGGCTGTTATCGAACACAGCAAACTCCAGGATCTCTACCAGGTGGGGGATGAACTGCCCGTGAGTGGCGAGGTCTTATTGGCCAAGGTGCTGCCGGAGTTGGTGGTTCTGGACAACGAAGGTCGTTACGAAGTGCTGCGTTTGTTCGAGGAGTCATCCTTGGCGGGGCAGGTGCCTGTGCAACAGACCGCCGCAGTGTCCAGTTCACCCGCGGCGACGGTAAACACGACCGGTGAAAGTACAAACAATGAATCTCGCAGTGCTCTTGCGGCGCGTTATCGCGAGCAGCTGTACAGCGATCCGGAGTCGCTGGCCGATGTGGTTCAGGTCGCGCCGGTACGCGAAGGGGATCGATTGATTGGCTATCGGGTTATGCCCGGTCGGGCTGCACGGGAGTTCGCGGCCCTGGGTTTTCAGCCCGGTGATGTGGTCACGGCGGTTAACGGCCTCGCGTTTGCCGACCCAACGAACACGGTCCGTCTATACCAGGATATGCGCGGTGCAACACAGGCGAGCTTTGATATTCAGCGCAAGGGAGAAACAGTGAGTCTCGACGTCAACATCGGTGATCTTCGCACGGAGGACGCGCCGTGATGGGCCGTGGCTCAGCTCTTGTTTTGAGTTCCAGGGTAAGGCGATGGTGTTTAGGGCTGTTGCTGACCTTATTCCTGGCACCCTGGTCTCTGGCTCAGGACTTCACCGTCAATCTCAAAGAAACGGATATTCAGGAACTCATCAAATTCGTATCCGAGGCCACGGGTACCACAATCGTGGTCGACCCTGCGGTGAAGGGCAAGGTCAAGGTCGTGTCCTCCAAGCCCGTTAACGCCAGCGAACTTTATGACTTGTTTCTAGCGATTCTGGACGTCCACGGCTACACGGCGGTCCGATCCGGTGGTGTGGTGCGCATCATCCAAAACAAGGATGCGCGATCCGCGTCCGTACCGGTGGCCGATGCAGCGGCGGGTCTCGGGGGGAATGATGAGTACGTGACCCAGGTTTTGCGGCTGGACAACATCTCCGCCGCCAAGTTGATCCCAGTGCTCCGCCCCCTGGTGCCACAACAGGCACACATGGCGGCTTATGCACCCAGCAATGCCATCATCATCTCGGATTCCGCCTCCAACATCGGTCGTATCCGCGACATTATCGAACGGATGGATCAGTCCGCCGTACAGGAGACCGATGTGGTCGCCCTGCGCTATGCCGTGGCGGAAGACGTGGTGCGGATGCTCGAAAAACTCAATGCCTCCGAGGCCAAAAACAGCGGTGGTGAAATCGATGTACTCCTGGTGCCAGACAAGCGCACCAACAGCGTGCTGGTCACCGGCGACGAACTGCAGCGAGCGCGCATCAACAAGCTCATTACTTATGTGGATACTCCCCTGGAACAAACGGGGAACGTAAAGGTTATCTACCTCGAGTACGCTCAGGCGACGGAGATTGCCGAAGTTCTGACTCGGGTGATGCAAAACATCAGCAAGCTCGACACGGGTGAGGGCAGCAATAATCGCGCGTCCAGTAACACGGCAACCATCGAAGCGGACGAGGGCACGAACTCTCTGATCATCACCGCAGACGCCGATGAGATGGCCGCCCTGGAGTCCGTGATTCAGCGCCTGGATATTCGTCGCGCCCAGGTTTTGGTTGAGGCCATCATCGTTGAGCTGGAAGTCATCGATGGTCAGGATCTTGGCCTGCAGTGGTTGTTCGTCAACGACAGCGGCCTCTACGGCAGTAACATCGATGCCGATACGGCGCGAGCCAGACGCATCGCCGGGGCCCTGGCTCCCGGTGATGATGCGGATACGGGCGTTAGCACCGGAGACTTCGATGTGGGGGCCCTGGCCGGGGCGCTGGCCCAGACCCCCGGTTTGTCCCTGGGGTGGGGTGTAGTTGACGATGATCTGAGCATGACCGTAATCCTCAATGCCCTTGAGGAGCAAACCAACGCCAACATCCTATCTACACCGAGTCTTCTGACCCTGGACAATCAGGAGGCCTTTATAACCGTGGGTCAGGAAGTGCCCTTTGTGACCGGCTCCTTTACCAATACGGGGGCTAATAACGGTGCGCAAAACCCCTTCCAGACCATTGAGCGCCAAAACGTGGGTATCACTCTTACGGTTACACCTCAGGTCAATGAAGGTGATTCCGTGGTGCTGGATATCGAGCAGGAGGTGAACTCCCTCACCGGAGCGACGTTGCTGGCCTCGGAAGCGGCTTCAGATTTGATCACCAACGAGCGGAAGATTCAGACCAAGGTCCTGGCCCAGGACGGTCGCGTGGTCGTCCTTGGTGGACTGATTCAGGATGACGTGCAGAACACGGAGCAGCGTGTGCCTCTCCTTGGCGACATACCGTATTTGGGACGTCTGTTTCGCAACGATGCAGTTTCGGTAACCAAGCGCAATCTGCTGATCTTCATTCGTCCTACGATTATTCGCGATGAGGCAGCCCTCGCCGGTGCGACCGCTCTGAAATACCGCTACATCCGTGATCAGCAGCTTGAGCGCCGGGAAGCGGGAGTCGAATTCTTTGGCGATGAGGTTGTCCCCGTGCTACCGGATTGGGAGCAGCAGATCCTCCAGCTCGAGGAAATTCGCGAGGATGTTCGCGCGCCGCAGCCGGCGGAGTCGCCGTGAGTGAACCTGCGCCGATAGAGGATTCGCCATCCCCACTGAGTGCGAAGCTTCCCTTTAGCTACGCCAAGACCCATCGCGTGGTTATCGATCCGGAGGCGTCTCGTCGGGTTCTCCACGATGGGCCTATGGCGCCGGAAGTGCTCCTCGAGCTGCGTCGCCGGATTGGCGTCGGCATGGAACTACAGGCGCTATCGGCGGCGGATTTTCAGGCCCAGCTGACCCGGGCATACCAGCGCGATAACAGCGAAGCAGAACAAATGGCCGCCGACATCAGTTCTGATGTCGATCTCAGCCGACTCGCCGAAGAGATCCCCGATGCAGGGGATCTCATGGATGCGGAAGACGACGCGCCGATCATTCGCCTGATCAACGCAATTCTGTCGGAAGCCGTGCGCGAAAAAGCCTCGGACATTCATATCGAAACCTTTGAGGACCGCCTGAGTGTCCGCTATCGCATCGATGGGGTGCTCGCGGAGGTGCTATCGCCCAAGCGTATGCTGGGGCCCCTGTTGGTCTCGCGGCTGAAGGTCATGGCCCGCCTGGATATCGCCGAGCGGCGCGTACCCCAAGATGGTCGGATTTCCGTGCGCATCGCCGGTCATGCGGTGGATATTCGCATGTCGACGATTCCCTCCGCCTACGGGGAGCGTGTCGTCTTGCGGCTACTGGATAAACAGTCGGGGCAACTGCATCTGGCCCAGCTTGCCATGCCATCGGCGGTGTTTGACGGCTTTCGCAAGGGCTTGCACAGCCCCCACGGCATTATTCTCGTCACTGGGCCAACGGGCTCCGGGAAGACCACAACGCTCTACGCGGGTTTGTCGGAGATAAACGACGCCGCCCGCAACATCATGACCATCGAGGATCCCGTCGAGTATATGTTGCCGGGTATTGGTCAGACCCAGGTCAACACCAAGGTTGATATGACCTTCGCCCGCGGGCTTCGGGCGATCTTGCGTCAGGACCCTGATGTAGTGATGGTGGGGGAGATTCGCGACCTGGAAACGGCGGAGATCGCTGTGCAGGCATCGCTCACCGGTCACCTCGTGTTGTCCACCCTACATACCAATACCGCCATCGGAGCGGTGACCCGTTTGCAAGACATGGGGGTGGAGCCGTTCCTCTTATCGTCTAGCCTGATCGCCGTCATGGCCCAACGTCTTGTTCGACTGCTGTGCACGGATTGCCGTAAAGAGGCTCCTGTTACGGAACAGGAGGCGCAGCTCCTTGGCCTGGACGCCTCGGCTGTGGGTAACACGCGTATTTTCCACCCCGGTGCTTGTCCCGCGTGCAACCAAAGCGGGTATCGAGGCCGTAGCGCCATTTATGAGTTTATCGAGATCGACGATGGCCTGCGGACCTTGATCCACGACAGTGCCGCCGAGCAGGTCATGACGGCCCACGCCCGACAGCACTCCGCTAGCATCCTTCAGGATGGCCGCCGGCGGATCCTGGCCGGAGATACCAGCCTGCAGGAAGTGCTGCGGGTTACGGCCGTAGCCTGAGGTCGGTGATCCGTGACAGCTTTTCGTTACCGCGCCCTAAACCCCGGAGGCAAGCTGGTCCGAGGTGTGGTCGAAGCGGATTCCGAGCGCCAGGTGCGCAGCCAATTACGCTCCCAGCAACTCCGGCCCATCGAGGTCCAGGCTGCGGTGCGGGCGGAAGCGGCGAACGCCAGCCTGCGTACCCGTTTTCTGCCAACGCGCATAAACACCGGGGAATTGGCGCTGCTAACCCGTCAGCTCTCGACCCTGGTGCAATCCAACCTGCCCCTGGCGGATTGTCTTCAGGCCGCCGCAGAACAGACCCGGCGACCCCGGAGCAAAGCCATGCTCCTGCAAATTCGTTCTCGGGTGAGCGAAGGGCATACGCTGGCCTACGCCCTGGCCGAATACCCCCAGGTGTTCAGCGAAATGTACCGGGCCATGGTAGCCGCTGGTGAGCATGCGGGCTTCCTTGGGCCGGTACTGGAACAACTGGCGGACTATTCCGAACGGCGCCAAGAGAGCCGGCAAAAGCTGCAGCTGGCAATGATCTATCCGGCGATTCTGACCCTTGTGGCCGTTTCCGTTATCGTCGCTTTGATGGTCTTTGTGGTGCCGGAACTGGTCGGTGCGTTCGCCCAGGGAAACCGCGAGCTTCCGGGACTCACGAAGGCATTAATCGCTACCAGTGACTTCTTTCGCAGCTATACCCATTGGCTGTTCCTAGGGATCGTCGGGCTGTTGGTCCTGGCTCGCCGGGGACTCAAAAACGAGAGCCGGCGCCACCGCTGGCATGCCTTCCTGTTGCGAATCCCTATTTTTGGCAATCTCATCGTCGCGCTGGACACGGCCCGTTTCGCCTCGACTCTGAGTATTCTTATGGCCAGTGGTGTGCCGCTGCTGGAGGCTTTGCGCATCGGTGGTCAGGTGATCGTCAACCTAGTGCTGCGACAGGAGAGCCGACAGGTCGCCGTCGAGGTCCAGGAGGGCAGTAGTCTAAGTAAGGCCCTGGACCGGGCACCCCATTTTCCGCCGATGATGGTGCATATGGCGGCCAGCGGTGAGAGCAGCGGCGCCCTGGAAGACATGCTAGAGCGCTCGGCGGCAAATCAGGAACGGGAGCTGGAGATGTCTCTGTCCCGTTTCATGGCGCTTTTTGAACCCTTGATGGTAGTGGTCATGGGGGCCATTGTGATGGTCATCGTGCTGGCCATCATGCTGCCGATTTTCGATATGACAAAGATGGTGAGGTAACAGATGCGAATTCCCTATCGCCGGGGCCTGGAGTCCGGGTTTTCTCTCGTAGAGATACTCGTGGTCCTGGTCATCATGGGCTTGCTCGTAAGCATAGTCGCGCCCACGGTACTCAATCAGGCGGATGATGCCCGGATCAAAAAAGCCCAGGCCGATTTCAAATCCATAGAAACGGCGCTGAAGATCTATCGCCTGGATAACTTTGTGTATCCCACCACGGAACAGGGTTTAGAGGCTTTGGTCGAGCCCAGTCCCATCGATCCGCAACCGAGGAATTTCAAACAGGGGGGGTATCTATCGGAAGTTCCCCGCGATCCCTGGGAGCGTCCCTATCTCTATTTAAGCCCTGGGGAGAACGGCGAGGTGGACATCTATTCTCTGGGCGCCGATGGTCTTGCGGGCGGGGAAGGACAGAATGCGGACATCGGCAACTGGACTGAAGAGGAGCTCTGATTCCTTGAACTCTTCGCGGGCAGGCCACCGGGGATTCAGTCTGGTGGAGATGCTCGTGGTGCTGCTTGTGGTGGTGCTCCTTACGAGTCTGGTTACGATCAACATCAATTCCGGGGCCAGTGATCGAGTTGTTCAGGAGAAGATCGAAGACCTGGCTGCGGTGGCGGCCTACGCTCTGAACGAAGCCCAGTTTCAGGGGGTGGATTTTGGGGTGTTATTCGTCAATGAGCCCAAGGACAACGGCGAGGTGGTTCTGACCGCGTACTGGCGTCATCGCCTGCCCGTGGGTTGGCGTCCTGCCGATCAGCTCGACCCTCTTTTTGAGCCCATCGAGTTTCCCCCCGATGTCGAGTTTGCTCTTTTTTTGGAAGGTGTTGAGGTCTTTGCCGAAACCGCCCAGGCGGCGGCCGTCCTTAGCGGTCGAGTGCCGCAGTGGCTCTTGCTAGCCAGTGGTGAGACCCAAGCAGGAGAAATCGCAATACGCGATGGGCGCGATGGAGAACTGCTTTGGCGTCTGGATTGGGACGGGCTGGCGCGTTTTGACAGTCGCGGACCCAATGATCGTGAGTCCCTCGCCTTCGGGGAGACGGACCTTGGCCGTTAAAGGCACCGGCTCGAGATGGCCGCAGCGCGGTCAGGGTTTTACGCTCATCGAAGTCATGGTTGCGTTGGCCATTGTGGCGTTAACGGTGCCGGCGTTACTGCTCGTTCTAGATCAACAAATCGACGGTACGGCCCATCTCCGTGATCGCGCGCTGGCGCAAATCGTGGCGACAAACCGTTTGAGTGAACTCCGTTTGTCCCTGCGCCGAGGACAGGGTGCACTGCAGGGAACGCTCAGCGGGTCTGAGGAAATGGCGGATCGAGAGTGGTTCTGGCGTGCGCAGAGTACAGCAACACGAATGGACGGCTTCTCTCGCCTGGAAATCCAGGTGCGCGTCGACGAAGGGGAAGACGTTACCCCGTTGTATACCCTCGTGGCGTATCTGGCGATTAATGCGCAGGGCTAAGCTACAAGCTGGTTTTACCCTCATTGAGGTGCTGATCGCCCTTATGGTGACCGCCCTGATTGCGGCCGCGGCCTACGCGGGGGTTTCCACGGTCATAACCGGAGCCGAGCAACTGGGCCGCACAGCGGAACGAACCCGGGATCTCAGCAGAACCTTCGCTCTCCTGAATCGAGATCTGCGCACTTTCGTTAACCGTCCGGTACGGGACGAGTTTGGGCAGTTGCAGCCCGCCGTAAGCGGTGGGTCCCTGGCGTTGTACAGCCTGAGCCTCACCCGGGATGGTTGGCACAATAGTCTCGATCAACCTCGTAGCGATTTGCAGCGCGTGCACTACTTTGTTGAGGACGGCAGTCTTTGGCGAGCCTATAACACGGTCCTTGAGTCGGCTTTGGAGACGGAGCTCCAACGGGTGCGCCTCCTCGATGGGGTAGAGGCCCTGGATTTACGGTTTCTGGCCGGCATTGAAGATCTGGAGGTCGATCGCGAGTTCGCCGTGGATACGCGCAACTGGCTAGAGAACTGGGTCTCGGAGCCCGGTGCAGCGCCCCTGAGTCCCCCTGCGGCAGTGGAGATTCGCCTGCAACTATCAGATCTCGGTGAATTGAGGCGAATCCATGCGTTTCCCTAGAACCGGCGCTATGCGAGTCCGTCGTGAACGCGGTGTCGCGCTTATCGTGGCACTTATGGTGTTCGCTCTGTGCTCGGTCGTTCTTGTGGCCATGGAGCGGGACTTTGATGTGAACTACCGGCGAGAGGCCAATAGCGCCATTGCCGAGCAGAGCTGGGCCTATCTGCGCGGCGCAGAAGAAATCGCCTTTCTTACCCTGGCTTTGGATCATGATGCGGATACCACCCGGGGTACGCCACGAGATGATCTTACGGAGATCTGGGCTCAGGATCCCGACCCCTTTGCCCTGGACGAAGGAGGTTGGATGAGCGGTGGCCTTGAAGACCTGCAGGGGCGTTTCAACCTCAACAGCCTCGTGGCGCCGCCAGGGACTGGAGAAGGCGCGCAGGCTTACAGCGCATCTCAACAGGTGTTCATCCGCTTGCTACAAAGCCTTGACGGTGTAGAAGTGGACCGCTTTCTGGCTTTGGCGATCACTGATTCCGTGGCCGATTGGATCGATGGTGATGATGAGCCGCGCCGCAACGGTGCGGAAAGCACCTTTTATGTCAGCCTCGACCCGTCTTATCGCCCCGCCAACCGGCCTTTTGTTAGTGTGAGCGAGCTGCGCGCTGTCGCGAATGTTACGCCCGATATCTTTCGTGCACTGCGTCCCCTGGTGACCGTGTGGCCACAGACCCCGCTGCCCCTGAATATCCATACCGCGCCTTTGGGGGTTCTTCGTGCCCTCAATGTGGACGGCAGCTTGGAGCCGTTGCCCCTAAGCGATGCTCAGGTCCTTCACAGCTACCAAGAAGAGCCCGGTTTTGCCGATGTGCAGGACTTTCTCCAGCAACCGGCTTTCGGTGGGTCGCCTACCACGGCGATTGCCTCCTTGTTGGGAGAGTCCTCAAGCTATTTTCTAATGACCTCCCGAGTCGTGATTGCTGATCGCGAGCGGTGGCTGTACAGTGTGCTGCGCCGCGAAGCGCGGCAAGTCGATGTGTTGCAACGCATCAACCTCGGTCTCTATGATCTACCCCAGCAACCGCCCGCGGAGCCCTCACCTTGAGTCAGAATCGGACTGTTCTCTGTCTTCAGGGTGCCGCCCTTTACTGGTGTCTTCCGGGATCTGCAATCCCGGAGCCGGTGGATGAGGAGAAGACTAAAGAGCGTCTTGATGCTCAGTTGTCCCAGCGCGACCACCGTGTGGTTTTTGCCGCTCCTGGCGCCGACGTGCGGCTCACCGATCTTCCCGTGGCCCGGGAGGAACGTCGTCATTTGGACAACTCCCTGCCGTTTATGCTCGAGGAGTCTCTTACGGATGAGTTGGAGGATCTGCACTTCGCTCGCCTACCCATCGCAGCGGATCGCTTTGCCGTAGCCGTTACCGCTCACGAATGCATGAGCGTCTGGCGGAAAGCCCTGGGTGATTGTTGGGACAAAGTTCCGTGGGTGCCCGAGCCTTTACTGCTGCCCTGGAACGAGGATACCTGGACCCTGGTTTTCGATGGTGATGATGTGGTGCTGCGATCCGGTGCGGCCGCCGGTGCGCGCATCGAAAGGGGGCTTTTGGAGCCCCTGGTGGATGGGCTCCTCGCTGCCGAAACCCCGAAACAAATCGTGCTTTACGGCCAGGACGAGGAGCAAGATCTCGCCACGTTGCCCGAAGTTGTGCGGCCCCTGTGTTCCTGGCGCCGGGGCGGTCTCAGCGCCGCGCTACTCGTGGCCGATAGCGACCAACCCCTATTGGATCTTCGCCAGGGGAGCTACGCGCCGCAGTTGCCGTATGTGCGCTGGTGGCGTCAGGGACGATCTCTGGCGGCCTTACTGTTGATAGCGTTGCTCATTCACCTGCTTTCCGGTTGGACGGATCTTATGCAGCTAGAGCGGGACAATCTGGCTCTGCGCACGGAGATTCAGGCGGTTTACCGCGAGGTGAATCCTCGGGGGCAAGTGCCCGATGCGGAGCGCCAGCTTCGACGCCAGGTCGCGACGCTCCGCGGCGGTGATGGCGGTGCCTCATTCACGGGCTTACTCGCCCCCCTGGGTCAGGCTGTTGCTGCCGTCGATGGAGTAATCCTGGCCAGTTTGAACTACAGCCAGCGGAACGGGGAGTTGCGTTTGAATCTCTTGGCACCCGATTTCGCTGCGGTTGAGACCCTGCGTCAACAGCTTGTCGACGGGGGGCTGCGAGCTTCCCTGGAGAGTTCGTCCCGTAGTGGGGACAGAGTGCGGGCACGATTACGGATCGGAGGCTCGTCGTGAAGGATTGGTTTTTACGTTTTAGCCTTCGAGAGCAGGTGTATCTGCTGATCATGGCCGTGGCGCTTACGGTTTACGGGCTGTTTTTCCTGGTGATCAATCCCCTTTCTGATGCCCGTGAAGAGCTGCGAGCGCGCAATGAGTCCACCGCCGAGGCACTTCATCGGGTAGACGCTCTGGCGGCGGAGCTTCGCAGTCTTCGTCAATCCAATACCAGTACACGAGGTGCCGGGCGCAACCTCACCGCCCAGCTCAACGCCAGCGCTAACCGTTTCGGTCTACAGATTGCCCGTTTGCAACCCAATAGCCGCGGTGCTGTGCAGCTTCGCTTTGAGGCAGCGGTCCTCGACGGTTTATTGCGTTGGATTCATCAATTGGAAACCGTCGAAGGTTTGCTGGTGGAGGAGTTGTCATTCAGCCAAACCAGCTCCGCCGGCGTTGTGAGCGCGACCCTGCGGGTGGCCGCCGTCGGATGAAACGTCTTGGACTTGGAGCCGCTGTCGCTCTTTTGCTGACTCTGCTGGCGATGACAAAAGTGCCTGCTCGTGCCGTGGTGCCTTTTCTCGACGATGAGCAACTTCGTTTATCCGGTGTATCGGGAACCGTTCTGGACGGACACGCGGCACGGGCCATGGTGCAAACACCGGCGGGGTTTCTCCATCTCGGGCAGGTGTCCTGGCGGCTGCAGCTTTCCAGCTTGCTGACCTTCTCACCGAGGCTGGAGCTGCGTAGCGACTGGGGACAGCAGCGCCTTTCTGCTCAGGCGAGGTTGGGGAGCGAGCGGATGTCCTTGAGCGAAGTAGATGCGCGGATTGATGCCGGGGTTCTCCAGCAGTTTGTGCCGGCGGATTTAGGGGGGCAGGTGAGTGCTCTCTTTGACGATCTGGTGATCGAACAGCAGCAGGTCCAGAGCGCCAATGGTCGCCTGGTTTGGCAGGATGCGTCCTGGCGCGCGAGTACGGGGGTGCGGAGTTTGGGCACCTATGTCGCGACCATAGAGAGCTCGACGGCGGAACAACTCGAGATCAACGTCGAGACCCTCGCGGGGCCTTTGCAGGTGGCCGGTACGGCGACGCTGCAGGGGCGACGTTACGATCTGGATCTGCAGTTGGCGCCCGCCGTGGTTGGTTCGGACCCCGAGCTGGAGCGAGCCCTTTCCCTCGTTGCCAGTCCCTCAGAAAATGGCTACCGTCTGCGCCTCGATGGCGAACTGCAACCCTAGTCTTTTATCTATCGGCCACCGTTGGCCGCAGTTGGAGAAATAATAATCATGAGTGATGAAGCCTTCCGCAAATACGAGTGCATTGTTTGCGGACTGATCTATGACGAAGCGGAAGGTTGCCCCGACGATGGTATTCCTCCCGGCACCCGCTGGGCCGATGTGCCGGAGGACTGGTTGTGTCCAGACTGCGGGGTGGGTAAGGAAGATTTTGAGCTTCTGTAAGCCATGAACAAGCCTGTAACGGAACCGCAAGTCGCAGGGCGCCATGAGCATTTGGCGGCTGTGCGCGAGACGCTAAAAGAACACGCCTACGATGCTTTTTGTGTACCCCGGGCCGACGAGTATCTGGGAGAGTACATCCCGCCCCATAACGAACGTTTGCATTGGCTAACGGGATTCACGGGCTCGGCGGGAATGGCGGTGATTCTTGAGGATCGCGCCGCCATCTTTGTAGATGGGCGTTACACGGTGCAGGTGGCCCGACAAGTTGATGGCGCGACCTACGAGTATCGTCACCTTATCGAAGAGCCGCCCCTGCGTTGGCTTTGTGAACAGTTGCCAGCGGGTTCCAGAGTGTTGGTGGATGGTCGCATGGTTAGCCTCCATTGGGTGGATGAGGCCCGGAGAACCCTGCAGGGGGCTGATCTGGAATTTGTGCTGACTACGGACAATCCCATAGATCGAAACTGGGAGGTCCGACCAACGGCTCAGGTGCGTGAAGCGTTGCTGCTTCACGAAACCTTTACCGGTGAGGCTAGTCGGACGAAACGCCAACGTTTGGGCGGGGACTTGCGCGAGGCCGGGCTGGATGCGGCGCTGATTTTCGCACCGGACTCCGTAAGCTGGCTGTTGAATGTCCGTGGCCAGGACGTTCCCTGTCTGCCGGTGTTGCTCAGCTTTGCGATTCTTGAAGCAGACGGCAGCGTGCAGCTCGCAGTCGACCCCGATCGTATTCCCGCAGGGTTTCACGAACACGTAGGCGATGGTGTGACGGTGGTACCGGAGTGCGATGCGCAGAAGCTGCTCATGTCCTGGGGCGGAAAGCGCGTACTTGCCGATCCCCAAACCGCCAACGCCTGGACACAACTGACCCTGCAAGAACATGGGGCGGAATTGGTGCCGGGGGCTGACCCTGTGCTGCTGCCAAAGGCCTGCAAGAATGCCACGGAGATCGCCGGCGCGCGCGCGGCCCACCGTCAAGATGCGGTAGCCGAGATAGGATTTCTGGCCTGGTTGGATGGGGAAGTCGCCGCCGGGCAGCTTCACGATGAAGCCGTGTTGGCGGACAAACTGCTGGAGTTTCGGCGCCGGGGCGTGGGCTTTCTGGAGCCTTCTTTTGACACCATCTCCGCCGCCGCGGCCAACGGCGCCATGTGTCATTACAACCATCTGGACACGACCCCCGGTCGTCTGGAAAAGGATTCCCTATACCTTGTGGACAGCGGTGGGCAGTACGCCGAGGGCACCACCGATATTACCCGGACAGTGGTTACGGGCACCCCAAGTGCGGAAATGCGCGAGCTGTTTACCCTGGTCTTGCAGGGCCATATAGCTCTGGATCAGGCCCGCTTTCCTCGCGGTACCACGGGTACCCACCTGGATATCCTGGCTCGCCAGTATCTGTGGCAGAGCGGGCGGGACTACGATCACGGTACCGGTCATGGGGTGGGAGCGTTTCTCAGCGTCCATGAAGGTCCGCAGAGAATAGCCAAGGCCTGGAACGCCACGGCCTTGCAGCCGGGAATGATCGTCAGTAATGAACCGGGTTACTACCGTGATGACGCCTTCGGTATCCGCTGTGAGAACCTCGTGGTAGTGCGGGAAATCGACGACCCGGCCCACGAAGTGCCCATGCTGGGCTTCGAAGCGTTGACCCTCGTACCTTTCGATCGACGCCTTATTGATGTGCCCCGCTTGAGCGATGGGGAACTCCTCTGGATTAATAGCTATCACGCGCGGGTACGAGATGAAATCGGTCCACTTCTGGAGGAAGCGGACGTACAGGCTTGGCTCGATCAGGCAACGGAGCCCCTGGAGCGCTGATCACCCCGGCGCTTTTGTGTAGACTGCGCCGATAATTCGAATTCGGAGTCTCTTCCATGGCAGCAGCTGGCGGTGCCCATTCGCACTGGACCTCTCGCTTTGCCTTTCTCATGGCCTCGGTAGGTTTCGCGGTCGGTCTCGGCAACATTTGGCGCTTTCCCTACGTCACCGGTGAGAACGGTGGCGCTGCATTTGTACTGATCTATCTGGGTTGCGCGTTTCTTATCGGCGTCCCAATTCTCATGGCGGAGCTTATGGTGGGGCGACGGGGGGATGCCGCGCCACCTATCGCCATGGCCAAGGTAGCCCAGGAGAGTGCCCGCAGTCGTCAGTGGCAATGGGTCGGCGGTATGGGCCTGTTAGCGGCTTACACCATCGAAATTGTCTATGCGGTGGTGGTGGGCTGGGTCCTCTGGTATCTATTCAAGGCGGTGACCACGGGTTTTGCCGGTGTTGATGCCCTGGCGGCAGAGGCCCAGTTTTCCGCTGTGCTCAGCGATAACTGGGGCATGTTGTTCTGGACCCTGGCGGGGTTAGCGATTACCGGCTACATCATTTTCGCCGGCGTAAAAAACGGCATCGAGCGGGCCGTCAGTATCATGATGCCCCTCATGTTCGGTCTTCTGGTGGTGCTCGCCACCTTCAATTTCTTTGCCGGTGGTTTTCGCGAAGCGCTGGTCTGGTTGTTCACGCCGGACTTTAGCAAGGTCACCTTTGCCACGGTGCTGGCGGCCATTGGTCAGGCATTTTTCTCCATCGGCGTAGCCATGGGCGGCATGATGACCTACGGCTCCTATCTGCCCCGATCCATTTCCATATCCCAGTCGGTGTTGATCATTGTTGTTGCCGATACGGCGGTAGCCCTATTGGCGGGTCTGGTGAT
>DIYG01000167.1:234-104491 GCA_002428935.1 Halieaceae bacterium UBA6060 | reverse complement strand
CCGCCCCAGCTTGAAGCGTTAGGAGGATTTGAGTTGATCGCAGAGTTTGCGCAAGTCGTTGGGCTCCTTTCGGCATTTACCTCGGGTCGATCATCGTCTGAGATTCTCGACGTCGTCGAATTTTTAGAGTGGCTATCCAAACATAATCATCAGGACTTGCGCGAAAAAATAGAGGGTAACCACACAACAACGATAAGTATCAAAGCTATGCTCAACCGGGGGCTAGAAGATCTCCACGAAAAACTTGATCGGATCTCTGCTCAAGTAGCAATCCTCGCCAGTAAATCTGAAGGAGTAGAAGACCTCGCGCTTGCCTATTCATCCGTGACGTTGTCAGATCAGGCGGTCGAGATTTTGAGCCTTATGGAAAGTAGCGGTGCCGAGTTCTTTCTTTTGTCGAAAGCACTTGGACAGTCTGCGCAAGATTTGATTATTAGCGCCGGGCCAAACTATACGTGTCCTGAAACAAGGTTTTTCCAAGACGATCTCCGGTTGATGGTGAGTCTTGGCTTGCTTCGTCAAGACTACAACTCTCGCGGAGACCCTATCTTTTATTACACACGAGCCGCATCGAACTTAGTTAGGGGTTTACCTTGAATCCTCCTAACAAGGCAAGGTTGTCGCTTCGCTGGGACGTCAAAACCGCTGCGCGGTTTCGCCGCCCCAACTCGCGGCGTTATGTGTACTCGAGCGGCGCTTCCGGCAAAAGTTTCGCCATTCTAAGCAAAGCTGCAGGGAGTGAAAGGTAGAGACTTATGGAGCAAGAGTTTGCAATCGAATACGTGCTTCCTGTCTTGCTGGTTGTAGCCCAGTTTTTGGCTCTTCAGATCAACAAGTGGTTCGGTCTCTGGCCAGCTTGTGTAGCATTCTTGGTCCTAAACTCGTTGTGTGGGCTATTAATCTATTGGCACTTCAGCACATGAGCGCAGAGACGAAAGCACTGGATATCGCAGCAAACTCTTGGCCGAGGCGGTCTAGATATGCTCTTAATGTTAGTCGCACACATAACAAGTTAAGGCAGTTCGCTCCCTACGGTCGCCGGACGTCCAAACCGCTGCGCGCTTTGGCCGTCCGCTGCTTAAAGCGTTAGGTGCCCTAATGGACGCCAAGCTAGCCAACTGGATATTCGTAGCTGCAGGGGGCTCGTGGCTTCTCCCAATGTCGCTGTTCGTTTCCATTAGCATCTTTTTTGATGATGACTGGTACCGCGATCCTATCGTCTTGGGGGCTTTGGTAATTCTTGTGTTTTACATTTTCTCGTTGTGTTTATTGCACATGGCGAGAAATCTAAAGCCCGAGAAAAAACTCATCTACTGGTGGCTGTGTTTGGGCATACACGTTGGGGTAGTTGCTCTGGTATATACATATGCTGACATTGGATCAGCGATTTTCGCTGTGCTTATCGCCGAAGTCATAATACTTTCACTAATGTGCATTGGTATCGTTCATTTATGGAGGGTTGCTAGTGCTCAGGGCACCTAACAAGTTAAGGCAGTACGCTCCCTACGGTCGCCGGACGTCCAAACCGCTGCGCGTTTTGGCCGCCCGCTGCTTAAAGCGTTATGTCTTAAAGGAGAATTCAAGCTTGAGAGCCTCGTTCTACGTCTTACTGTTGGTGTTTGTTTCGGCCTGTAGTTCTACTCAAATGCGAGGGGTAGTCGAAGACGGTTCGTATCACGATAGTGAAACGGTATTTGCGATGGATGTCCCGAAAACTTATCTGACCGCGTTCGATGGACGGAAGACTTGGTTTTCGTACGTCGATTTTGTTACCAATTCCGGCGCCTATTCAATCGAGTTTTTTGATCGCGCAGGCGCTGAAGATGTTGATAGTTTCGTATCGGGTACTCCCTCCTTCATGGAAGGCTACATTCCAGACAAATGTGGACCTAATTCCTTTGAGATGGTTGAGGGCGAATTTTCAGAAGTTTCCGGAGAATCATCGTACGACTTTTTGACGCAAGGAATTCGACCAAATGGCCAACTTACGTTCCTGTATGGTCGCTCAATTTTCCTCGCAAAGAACAAGGTTGCAATTTGTATGCTCTTCGAAAATAGGATTCATGGTGAGAACGTTGACGATTTCAACTTACGTTTCGACAAAATTGAATTTGATCGTGTCTGCTCTTCTATTCGGCCTAGGACATAACAAGGCAAGGTTGGCGCTTCGCTGGGACGTCAAAACCGCTGCGCGGTTTCGCCGCCCCAACTCGCGGCGTTAAGCCTACTCGGAGAATTAAGTGATAACCGTTAGAGAAGCCACATTATCAGATCTTGAGATTGTACACGACTTGATTCTTGCTATAGCTAGGCATCACGACCAGGAGCAATACGTAGTCACAACTAAAGAAGAGTTGGCAGCGTCTGGTTTTGGAATTGATCCGGTATTTGGCGTATTACTTGCGGAAGTTGACGGAGTCGTTGCGGGGTATTGTTCTTACACTTGGAATTACTCTATATGGCTTGGTTCGAAGTGCATGAATATCGACGATGTTTTTGTTTGGGATCAGTTTAGAGGCAAAAAAGTCGGTGAGATTCTAATGCTAAAAGCAAAAGAGGTTTGTCTAGCTAGTCACGCAAAAAGAATCCAGTGGGAAGTAGAGCAGGACAATCACCGTGCAATACAATTCTATGAGCGGTTGGGGGCAAATGTTCATCTTAAGGGTATCTTTAAATGGGATATTGCGTCATAGGCTTAGCAAGTCGCTCAAGTACACTCCGGCCGAAAAGAGTGCGGCCTCCGCGGGACGGCTTACGCTTCGCTCCAGCCATCGCTTAGCAAGGCGTTAGAAGGCGCTCGCATGGTCGTTCTTACACAAATTGATGTCACTGGGTGCAGGATTGTCGGAGCTATATCCAAGGACCTTGGTCACTCGGGGCCGAAACACCATGGAGTAATTCTGGGAAGATCGTTCTCGGATAACGAGATCTACATTGCTGAAAGTTTGCAAACCGGCTACCGAGCATGCACCTACCAGGACTTTTTCGAACGGTACTCAAAGAACGGCAAGATAATTGTTCAACCAAATGACGGTGAGCTAGAGAATCAGGCGGTCGCACAGAGAGCAATTGACGAACTGCAGAAGGGTGGTGAAGGGGAGTACGATTTGATCTTTAACAACTGTGAGTGCTTTGTTAATCGAGCGATGCATGGAGAATCCAGTAGCTCCCAAGTTATCAACACAGCTTTAGGTATTCTAGTTTTGGCAGGCCTTGTTTATGTCATCAAAAACTCCAAGTAACCGCGTTTCTAACAAGGCCATGAAAACGGCCACAAAAACACGTGGCCTGGGATGCGCTAACAGAGCGCGCCCTTTATGGCGGCGTTTGGTAGCTTGATGATCCGTCGCGCCAGGCACATGGCTTTGAGTTGGCTTATTGTTAAGGCCGTGCCAGCACTGAACGTTTTTAGGAAAGGAATGCCCTGGGCCACGGAATTCGACTCGTTGTGCGAAATGCCTGGCGCCTCTTGGGGTTATGCTTTAAGCGGGTTCTTGCGGGAGCGTGGTCTACGATTCTTGCCAAAGTATGAGCAACACGACGCGCTGCACGTATTGCTTGGCTACGGCACGACCGCTTTAGAGGAGTTGCGACTGCAAGCATTTATGCTAGGAAACGGTTCCGCAACGTTCGCTGGCAGAGCGCTTTACTATCTTGGGGCGTGTCTTTTGTACGACGACTATCGAGTATTGAGCAGAGATCGCGCTCGCGGTGCCCATTGTTCGCGGATCGACTGGCACAAGATCGAACGTGAATTACCAAGAAGTTTGTGTGAAGTTCGGCGTGACTGGAACATAGCTCCAATGGGTAGTGTCCGTGATTAGGGTGCTGTTTGCTGTGTTGGCGGTACTCTGCATTGCCGCCATCAGCGTGCTGGCCTCATTAGAACCACGGGTATTTGGGTTCCTCACGCACATTCCCTATGGTGACAAGCTTGGCCATTTTGGTTTGTTCGGATTGCTAACGTTGGTTTTGATGTGGTCAAGTCCGGGTAGAAGCCCCTTTCCAGGTGTGCTCATTGCGATACTTTTGGTCGCGCTAGAAGAGTCAGCGCAGTTGTTTGTCGAAACTCGAACACTTTCCATAGCCGACTTTTCTGCAAGTATTCTAGGCGTTTTCGCTGCCGCGACCTTGTTTTGTGTATACCGATCGAAAGCCGTCTGCTAACAAGAGCTGGCACTTGAGCGCGCTAAGCACGCCGGGCTTCCAACGGTCCCCTTCGCGGTCGTCCGGTCGTCTGTGCTGGCGGCGTTAAGCAACCATACAGTGACAAACAAAAGGCAACTAGAGGATGAATGAGCCGAAGCAGAAGTCTGCGAGGCGCTTACGTGCCGATAAGATCAAGGCGTATCGCTGCAAGTTTCTGATAGCGGTGATTGAGGATCCTCAAGATATAAAGAACATCGGCACGATCATACGTAATGTGAACGCGTTAGGAGTCGAAAAAACCTATATCGTTGATCCCAAGCGCAAGCTTCCTGATGACTGGGAAGAAATGCGTGAGAGGAAATCCTTGTCCTCCACGTCGGTATCAGCAGTTAAATGGACTTTCGTGAAACGTTTTGACTCGACAGAAGACTGCTTGGCGCACCTCGAAAGGAATAACTTCACCTCAATAGTGACTTCCCCTCATATGAAGGGTCGACAGAACGTAGTTCTCCACGAAGGCGACTACACAGTTTTCCATAAGCTTGCTGTCTGGTTTGGTAGCGAGTCGCTCGGAGTCAGCGACCTAGCTGTAAAGCGCAGCGCGCTTTGCGTGAACATACCTATGCTTGGCATGATCGAGAGCCTAAACCTAGGCACTACATCGGGCATCGTGCTCTACGAAATTACAAAGCAGCGGCGAGAGTATCAGCGCATGTACAAATACAAGAATAGGCGCGGGCGCAAGTTCATCGCTTAGCAAGGCGAGATTGCAGACACCGAAACCGCTGTACAGGTACCTCACCCGCAATTCGCAGTCTTATGCCCGCAAAACCGATCCCAGACATGCATCCAATAAAAGTAAGAGAGTTTGTGCCCGAAGATGAGATCGAGGACAAATCATCTTTACTCCCTGTGTTTCTCAAAATATGGAATGCACCGGAAAACCTGCTTTACTTGTCGCAAACACAAATACCGTTTGCCTCTGAAGTGGTGCAGGCATGGCTAGAGAATCACAAAAAGCAGGGCGGCAGATACTTCTGCGCGGTTGATGAACGGGGCAATATCCTTGGTGTTATGGTCGTTAAGGAGAGCCCAGTAGAAGGGTTTGAGATCTATGGTCTTGGCGTGCTCCCCGAGCACAAAGGGAATGGTGTTGGTCGAATGCTCGTAGAGCATGCCGCCATCGCCGCTCAAGACCATGGTTTTAGCGATATCAATGCTTTGGTGTTCGCAGATAATGCGGCCATGCTCTGCCTTTTGCTGACTTCGGGTTACAAACCCGTATCTATGGAACCGCACAAAAGGTCAGATGGGACTGATGCAGTTCGTCTAAAGAAGTACTTTGGCACTATTAGGTGATCGAGTGTTTTGCGGGCCCTCGGTACTCCGCAGGATGCGCCTACGCGCACCGCTTATCACGGTGCTCCGTCGTGTGGGGCCATGTGAATGAATAAAGCAAGCTTTCGCGTCGCAGTTGTCGGTGGCTCCGTTGGTGGTTTAGCTGCAGCGTTGGAACTGCGCCGCAGCGCAAAAGCGGAGGTGGCTGTTTACGAACGCTCGGCTGGCCATATGCAAGCTCGAGGTGCTGGTGTTGTTATGCAGCCCGATGTGGAATGGTTGCTAGGGGAACACGGTACCAAGGCCGAAGACGTCTGCGTTCAACTAAAAGAACGCATCCAGCTCGAGCAGAGCGGACAGACTTTTAAACAGCGCGCGCCCCAGCTCATGACGGCCTGGGACACGCTCTACAGCACGCTGCGCGAGCCTCTGCGAGATAGTTGCTATCGGCAAGACTCCGAACTAGTGGAGTTGCGACAAGAAGACGAGGGTGTCTCTATTCGTTTCATCGACGGCTACGAAACCTCATGCGATTTTCTTGTCGCTGCTGATGGCGTTAACTCCAAGTGCCGATCAATTCTCGCTGGGGAAGCGGCCGCCCGGTATGCAGGATACGTCGCCTGGCGTGGGCTCGAAAATGAACAGAGCCTTCCAGCAAACCTGGTCCAGCAGTTAGCAAATCGATTTACGCATTTTCACACTCGCGGTATGCAGATGCTGTGCTACCTCGTTCCTGGAAGCGACGGTAGTACTGACGAAGGTCGAAGGCGGGTGAACTGGGTTTGGTATGTCAACACACCCCGGCATTCGCTAGAAACAATTCTTGTTGGTAAATCTGGCCGTACTTTCAGGTCTTTCGTGCCTAAAGGAGAGGTCAGCGACGATGCTGAGCAGCAACTCAGTAGCCTCGCGATTGCCCATCTACCTCCCGTGTTCAAAGAACTGGTGTTGCACTCAGAGCTGTTTATCCAGCCGGTTCAGGATGTTGTAAGCCAACCGCGTCTCCATGGGCACTGCGCATTGATAGGTGACGCGGCGGGTACTGTGAGGCCTCACACCGCGTCGGGAACTGCAAAAGCTTTCGCTGATGCGACCTCGCTTTCGATAGCGCTCGACGGATGGAATCGTAGTGACCCGCTTCCCGTCGATCGACTTAAATGCTGGGAGCGTCAACGCCGTAGCGAATTGAATAGGCTTTCGAGTATGGGCGTTCAGTTGGCGGCTGGCTCCGGCCTTGGGGTCGGGAACGCACCGCAGCCCTGGGCCCATAACGGAAATGATACATAGCCTGTGCATTAGTTTGCTCTGTGGTATTCGTCACCCATGTCGATGGCCGCTTCAGAAAAGCCTGAATCAACGATACGCATGTGTTTCATAGATGCGATGACAACGAGTTTTTCTTGTTCCAAGTAGGCAATGAGTCTCGACTACCTCGCGGGGAAATGGGGCCACGCAAACGGCTTATGTCCGCCCTGCGACAGTCGTGCCGCTCATGCCGAGAGCGTTATGCTATGTAGTAGGCTACCGTCCTCCCGACGGAGCACAAATGGAGGCCCTCATGTTCGACCATGTAAAGTTCGGTGTTCGCGACTTTGAGCTGAGCAGAGCCTTCTATCTGCAAGCGCTTGAGCCCATCGGAGTGACTGTAGTCACGGATTGGCCGCCAAACGGCGCTGAACTTAGCCAACCAGGAGGCCTGAGCTCACTCTGTCTATACCAAACGGAGGAGCAGCCCGCGCATTTACATATTGCGTTTATGGCTGAGAGCCGAGATCAAGTCGACGCGTTCTATCGTGCCGCGCTCGGCGCAGGCGGGCGGGACAATGGGCCACCCGGAATACGCCCTCAGTACAGTGATCGGTACTATGCGGCTTTTGTTCTTGACCCCGACGGACACAATATTGAAGCCGTCTGCCATAGGGCAGAAGGCTAACTCAGTCTAGAGTCATGCTCTTCGATTTTTACCCCGTTCACTCGCGGCCTTAGCGTCGCCCAGGATTCCCTATGTATGCCGTCATCTTCAAAGCGCGGGTAAAGGATCTAGACGAGTCCTACGCGGCGACAGCCAAACGCATGAGAGACCTGGCTATGAGTGAATATGGATGCACGGAGTTTTCGTCTTCTATGGAAGGTGACTATGAAGTGGCGATTTCTTATTGGCCTACCAAAGAAAGCATACGGGCCTGGAGGAACAATTCCGAACACCAGAAAGCACAGGCGGCGGGTAAGGAAAAATGGTATTCGTCTTACACGGTTGAGGTCGTTGAAGTGCTGAAACGGTATCGTCACGAGAGTACATGAGGCGGCGGCCACTGCCGGCCCACGCAAACGGATGATCATCTTTGGGTGATTCGTACGTGAAGGGTATGCGCGGCTTGGGTAAGTCGTCATGCGCTCCTTCAAGCAGTGCGCGGACTTTTTGCGATTGTTGCTCGTAGTTCTGTTGCTTCTGGGAGTGTCGCTCCCTGGTCGTGAATGAGCGTTGCTAGCGCTCGCGAGCAGCGGAAGCATTAGAATCTCAGGCTTGCACCGCCAATCACTTCCCGACAAGCAAGGATCTATTGATGCCACCAGCCATGCCAGAACTCACGAATTTTTTTATCCATCTTGATGAGTTAAAGGCGGTTCAGCGGCGGACTTACATCCGAGGTGGTGAGCGACGCGAGAATTCCGCGGAACACTCCTGGCATCTGGCGATGGCCTGTTGGGCTTATGCCGAAGCTTTGGATGACAGCTTCGATGTGGATAAGCTGATTAAGTTGGCACTGCTCCATGACCTTGGTGAAATCGGTGCCGGGGATACCTTCTTGTACAGCCCAAACCGCGGCACGGCTCACCTGAAAGAGCGCGAGAGTGTGGCAGGGACGGCTGGCCATCCAGGGAACAGTATCCCCGGATTGCTAGAACTCTGGGATGAGCAGGAAGCGGGGCGCAGCAAGGAAGCCAAACTTCTGAAGGTAGTTGATCGCCTCTTGCCGTTTCTACACAACGTCACCAGCGAGGGTCGCGCCTGGCGGGATAACGGTATCCATAAGGATCAGGTGCTAAAAATGCACAGTTTCATCGAAGACGAGAGCCCCGAGGTATGGGGCTGGCTAAGGAGCAAGATTGACCTGGCCGTCGAGGAGGGATGGCTTGACGCATCGTGATGTGGATTGGGCGATGCCTGTCTGCAGGCTTTGCCTCCCTTGAGGTAAATCCCTCAGCGGAGCTTTGCAGGGAGTCATCTGTCGCGCTATCTCATCCCGTGGTCGATAGAGACTCCGCAGCATTTCAATGATCAGTTAAGGACAGCCTTTATGGCCAGAGTGATTTATCGTTGGCAGGTAGCCAGCAGCAACTTTGAAGCCTTTCGAGATGCCTGGCGCAGGGCGACGAACCGGATACATGAGTCCGTAGCCGGCGCCAAGGGCAGTTTCATGCTTCGATCTGCGGAAGACAGCGGGGAAGTGTTAACTATCGCTAAGTGGGACTCTATAGACGAGTGGAAGGAGTTCTGGGGGAACAATGACAACCCCGAAGCGATGGAGGAAATGCGGCGGCTTGCTAAACGCATTTCCGTTGAAGCCTTCGAGGATATAGAAGACCACACGCGCTAGCTTCTGTTTGTCATTGATCGCTTCATAAACTGACGCTCACTAGGCCAAGAGTGGAAATTATTAACTCTTTTAATGGCGGTAACCCTGTTACTGGGGGTGCTGAGCCTATGACGGGATCGGAAAAGCTGCGGAATTTGGCTCACTCTTGAGCGACCGTTCCATCAGAGTGATGGTATGGTGTTTACCGCTTTAGGTAGTAATCAGGGGATCCCACTAATGAATAAAATCATTCTGGCCATAATTGCCGTCCTTCTTCCACCGCTGGCTGTGTTTTTACACAAAGGTGCGGGTAAAGACTTGCTGATCAACGTGCTTCTCTGCCTGCTGTTTTACGTGCCGGGGATTCTTCACGCCCTTTGGCTGGTGCTCGCTTAACCCACACGAAGTAAGCGAGCACCATAGGCGCGGTGCTAACTCCTTAATGACCCCTCCCGATGGATGATGTCATCTCAGTCGCAACTGTTATCGTAGTTGCAACGCTGTAGCGTCTCAGTCCCTGAGCAGGGCTAGGGCGGCCGCTAGGGAATCCATCTGCGCGTCCCCTATGGGTTGGGTAACTTTAGTGGCCAACTCATTTAAGGTCGACAAAGATTCCTCGAGGCGCTTTTTGCCAGCGGAAGTGATGGTCACCAGGCTCACCCGAGCGTCCCGATCACTACTGTCGCGACTCACCAGTCCCGTCTTTTCCATAGGTCGGAGGAGGCGAGTTACTCCTGATTGCGTACGGCCTATAGCGGCGGCGAGATCAACGCGGCGCATGCGGCTGTCCGTGGATTTCATAAGTCGCCACAACACCATGAATTCGACCAGGCCGATGCCATGAATGGCACCGAGGCTGTGGTCTACGCGAGCCGAGGCCCGCTCGCTGGCGAACCATAGATCCAGAAATGCTGTTGCTCGTGTTGAGAGGGTAGTCATGCGAACCTCGCTAATCCGATGCCGCAGTATATGATTAAACATTGAGTAATCAAGTATAAATCACGCAATGATCATGTAAGTGAGCATTTGCGTCTTTCTTAGGGTGCTTTCCTGGTGGGTGGAGCGAACAAGAACTGCTCGTGTAAAGCGGGCGTTATGGCCCTCTACTTCCGTGCGTTAAACTGTGTTTATGGGTGCGAAAGACGACAGAATCCGGATAAATGACGCGTTTACGCTGCATTTGGACGATGTTCAAATGGATGCGATGCGCGCGAGCGGCGCTGGTGGTCAGAATGTCAACAAAGTCTCCAGCGCTATCCACCTACGTTTCGATGTGCGTGCGGCGAAGATCCCGGAAGCTGTACGACAGCGGCTTTTACGGATGCGAGATGCGCGCATCACGGAGGACGGCGTATTGGTGATCAAGGCGCAGCGGCATCGCACGCAGGCTAAAAATCGCCAGGACGCTCTCGATCGGTTGGTGGCTTTGTTGCAGGCAGGGGCCGTCGAGCCGAAGGTTCGTCGAGCGACGCGTCCCACCCGGGCATCCAAGGAGCGCCGCTTAAAGCGTAAAGATATAAATAGCAAAAACAAGGCATTACGGAAAAAACCGAAGGTTGAATATTAGGCGCAATCTGCCTAGAGTCGCGGGCGCTTTCGGTTACAAAAGACCCCCACCATGTCATCTCGTCGAAATATCGATCATCTAAACGCCAACCGCCCACCCTTTATGCACCTGATGAGTGGGCGTATCGCCTCAATTGACCCGGAAACGGAGTCCTTAGAGATGACCTTTGATATCGGAACGGATCTTTGTCATTCCGTAGATGTCGTTCAGGGAGGTTTTGTTACCGCAATGCTCGACGCAGCTATGAGTCATGCGGTGTTCTCCATGGATGACACGGTCATTGGCTTGTCCTCGTTGGAGATCAGCACCCGTTATCTTGAAGTAACCCGAGCGGGGCCTTGCCGCGCGGTGGGGCGAATTGTGCGCTCTTCTTACAAAACGGCCTTTCTCGACGGCCAATTGTTTTCCGAAGATGGCCGCCTGTTGGCGACCGCGCACAGCGTAGCGAAACTGTCCCGCAAAAAGGACGCAAGTTGAGCCGTGTGTGGGCGCTTTAACGTTTCCAGCACTCCGGGGCTGCAGGCGTTACTCGATTCCCTGGGCTTATCCATTCAACTCCCACCCCCTCGCTACAACATTGCACCTACGGAACCCGCGCCACTGCTGAGGTTCGCCGATGATGGCTTGGAATGGTCTGAGGCTCGCTGGTGGCTGACGCCCCATTGGGCGAAGGAAGTGAGCCAAAGATACGCGATGTTTAACGCCCGCTATGAAGGGCTGAGCAAAAGCCCGGCCTTTCGCAAACCGTTCGCGAGGCAGCGAGGGATCGTTCCCATGAGCGCGTTTGTTGAGTGGCGCGGCGATGCTGGACGCAAACAGCCATGGCTGGTTACGAATGCCGAGTGTGCCTTAGCGGTGGCCGCCCTGTGGGACGTTTGGCTGGGTGCTGACGACAAGGAGCCGCTCCTGTCCTGCACCCTGGTAACCACTGCGGCGGCTGAGGCGTTCAAGCCCTGGCACAGCCGCATGCCCGTGATTTTGACAGAGGAAGAGCAGCGTCGGTGGCTGGACAATGATCAGCTCATTGCCGACCATGACCCGCTTTTTCGCCCAATCCTAAAGATGTCGTTAACGCTTGCGCCCATCGCTAAGGCGGCGGGAAACGCAAGCAATAAAGATCCTGATGTCATGAATCCCGTGGGTGAGCTGATCGAGCTACCCCAGGACTAGGGCTTTCTCCCCAAGGGCTATTCCATAAACGCCTGGTAGGTAAGGACCCGAAATCGTTTAGCCAATGGCGTCTGGTGGGGAACGCTCTGAACCATAAACAAACCTACAATATTGTTCTCCGGGTCCACCCAGAAGTTCGTACCGGCTGCGCCGCCCCAGCCATAGGCTTTTTCTGAGCCAAGCTCGCCATTGGCACCGGCCGGGTCGCCTGTCACACCAACCCCCAGGCCAAAGGCGCCCATACCCCACAAACCACTGCGGTCCATCCCCTGTATGTGATTACCCTGCATATGCCTCACGGTGCCCGGCGCCAGGAGACGAACACCATTGTAGGCTCCGCCTCCGGCGAGCATCAGGGCAAACCGCAGATAGTCTTCGCTGGTCGATACCAGGCCTGCGCCGCCGCTTTCGAACAAGCTGCCATCGAGATAAGGGCGAGTGAGTTCTGGATCAGCCGGAACCAGTTCGGTTTCCGTCGAGAACTGCCAGGGTTGGTCCCAGCTAAGCTCCGTACCAGCGGGTGAGTAGAGTTGTGCCAGACGTTCTTGTTTTGCGTTTGGTACCACGAAAGATGTGTCGTCCATACCCAGTGGCGCGAAGATGCGGCTGTGTAAGAATTCACCGAAGGGCATGCCGGCGATGACTTCCACGAGGCGCCCCTGGACATCGACCGCAACGGAGTAGTGCCAACGGGTGCCCGGCTCAAACAGCAGGGGGAGTTGTCCTAGCTTGTCGGTAAATTCTTCCAGGCTCGCTGCGCGAAAAATGTCCGCTTCACGGTAGCGTCGATCTACCGCCGTATCGCCAAAAACCCCGTAAGTCAGGCCCGCGCTATGCCGCAATAGATCGCGAATCGTTGGCTGACGCAGGGGCGTCGCTGCTTCCATCTCTCCTTCCGGGGTTTCCCGAAGAATACGCAGATTAGCCAACTCCGGCAGGTAGGCCGCCACCGGGTCTTCGAGTAAAAAGCGTCCCTCCTCGTAAAGCATTAGCAGGGCAACGCTGGTGATGGGTTTGGTCATGGAATAGATGCGATACAGGGTGTCATGTTCCAGAGGCTTGCCGTTCTCCCGGTCGGCCTGGCCCCATAGCTCGTCGTAAACAACTTTGCCATCCCGGGCGATGAGAGCATGACCGCCGACCATCACTCCCGCGTCTACCGCTTCCTGCATGCGGGCATCGATACGTTCGAGGCGCGATGGGGAAAAACCCGCGGCTTCGGGTGAGATTCGCGGTGGAGAGGAAGGTGCGGCTCTGGTCTCCTGCCCTGGAGTTAGAAAGCCAAAACCGAGCACGAGCACAAGGAGGATTCGCAGCATCGGTGCTGGGTGTTGTAGGGGGAAGGGCGAGGCCGGACGGTTTATCCGCATTAGGGTTCTCCAGAAAATTGTTCTGCTTTGATGTGAATTTGAACTCACAAGCTGTCCAAGTTGTGCATCTGGGTTATGCTGCGCTCGAACTCTCCAGGGGCACGGACATGCTGACACGCCGCAGCGCACTACAGCTTATCTCGGCCGGGGCCGGCTTGTCTTCGTTGGTACCCTGGCACGGTGCATCGGCGCAAGGCCGGGGCCTGGGAACAGATTACGATGTCGTTGTGGTGGGCGGTGGTGTTGCCGGTCTCGTGGCGGCGAAGCGCCTCACGGATCTTGGGGCGGAACTCAAGGTGTTGGTACTGGAAGCTCGCGATCGGCTGGGTGGGCGAGTCCACTCGATTCGTCGCGACGCCCTTAACCGTGATGTGGAGCTAGGTGCGATGTATTTGCCCAAGGGTCTCGATAAGGACTGGGCTCCCATCAGTGAGCTTGGTCTCATGACAGAATCCCTGGGCGAGGGGGCGACGACGTTGTATCCGGGCATGGGAGCTCTTGTCCGGGGGTTGGCGGAATCGTCCTTGGGTACCGTGCAATTAAACAGTACGGTGATTGACGTGTTTTGGCGGGAAGGCCTGGTCGGTGTCAACTACCGAAACCGTGGTCTCGATGGTGCGGTTACCGCCCGGCGTATGGTGGTCACGGTTCCTGCGGGTGTTTTGCGCAGTGGTGGACCCGTGTTTACACCGGATCTAGGCGCCGAAAAGAAAGCTGTGCTGGCCTCTATCGGCATCGAGCGTGGTATTAGTTGCGCGATGATTTTTCCCGCAAGTGCGACCGCCCTAAAGCCGTCCCTCAGTCCATGGATTCAGCGCGATGAACGTTCTGAGCTGCGCGCTTTTCGCGCCGGCCAGGAGGGAGAGGTACTTCTGGAGGCTCAATTTATGGGCTCTCGCGCCGACGCCTTGAAAGGCCAGCCGCGAGATCTGGTCGCATCCCTGGCCCTTCGCGGTTTTCAAGAGGCTCTGACCAATATACCGATGTTAAGTGAAGCCCGGTGGTTTGATGTTACCGACTGGGATAAAGAGCCTCTGAGTCGCGGCGCCATTCCCCGGCGTGGCTCCACTGTCGAACATATCACGCTGGCGCAGAGCATCCAGGGCACGCTCTTTTTTGCGGGCGACGCCACGGCGGAGCGTTCCAGGGTGGGTACCCTTCGCGGTGCCTACGACAGTGGCGAGCGAGTGGCCCGTGAAGTGGCTTTGTCCCTGGATGCGGAACTTCTGGCGCCCGACGCCAACGAGCCAATCATGGAGTTGCTATAAGCCTGGCGGCGGTGGGCGTGCAGCGCTTTGCTGGCACCCACTGAGGGCTTTAGCTAGACTGCGCGCTTTCCAGATCGAGCTATCCATGAGCGATCTTACTCACATCGACGGGCACGGCCGTGCTCGTATGGTCGACGTTGGTGCCAAAGCGGTTACCGCGCGTTTGGCCACCGCTATGGCTCAGGTGCGGATGCAAAACAGCACCCTGGAGCGAATTCGCGACAACGACTTTGCCAAGGGAGACGTGCTGGCGGTCGCTCGCATCGCTGCCATACAGGCGGCGAAGCGCTGCGACGAACTTATTCCCCTGTGCCACAGCTTGCCCCTGGATGACCTGGCGGTATCGTTTGACCTCGATGAAGCGCTCCCCGGTGTGCGCATAGAAACCACGGCCAGGGTTCACGGCCGCACGGGAGTAGAGATGGAAGCGCTCACCGCAGCATCTGTCGCCGCCCTGGCCATCTACGACATGTGCAAGGCTGTCGATCGTGGTTTGGTGATCGAGAATCTCTGTCTGTTGCGTAAAGAGGGAGGTCGTTCGGGCACCTGGGTGCGCGAGACTTCGGAGTAAACCCATTGAAAGTACTGTTTTTCGCCCGTCTACGCGAAGCCCTTGGGCAGGACACGCTGGAAATTGCAGACGCGGATCTACCACCGACGGTGGGGGCCTTGCGCGCTCTGGTCATTGCTTACGCCCGCGGCCAGTCTCGTGAGGAATTCGGCGAAGCGATGGAAGATGCAAACGTGTTCTGTGCGGTGAATCGTAAAGTGGTCGATGATAACCATGCCGTCGCCGTAGGCGATGAAGTTGCCTTTTACCCCCCGGTCACGGGTGGCTAGAAGTGTTTTCCGTAGCTATCGAAGGGGCACCTTTCGACCCTGGTGCGCTCCAGGCTGCCCTGGCGCGAGATCCTCAATTCACCGGGGCCATGGCAACCTTTACCGGATACGTTCGCGGGGAAGGACTCAGGGCTATGGCTATTGAGCACTATCCCGGTATGACCGAAAACGCTATTGAGGGCACGGTGCAAAGCGCGGCTCGACGCTGGCCGATACAGGCGGCAACGGTCGTTCATCGTATCGGCGAACTGGCTCCCGGCGATCCCATTGTCTGGGTGGGCGTGACGTCTGCCCACAGAGCCGCCGCGTTCAGCGCCTGTGAATTCATCATGGATTACCTGAAGGTCTCGGCGCCCTTGTGGAAGCGAGAGCAGAGTCTGGATGAAACCTGGCATTGGGTAGAGGCAAAAACCCGCGACGATGACCGGGCGCGACGATGGGGTGGTGGCTCATCATCGGTGATTGGTGTCGCATCGTGAGTCTCGATACAAGAGCATTTCGCGATGCCCTGGGGCAGTTTGCCACGGGTGTCTGTTTGGTCACGCTGGTAAATGAACGGGGTCTGGCTCAGGCCGTGACGGTAAATTCCTTCGCGTCCGTATCCCTGGACCCACCGCTGGTTTTATGGAGTCTGCAAAAGGATTCCGATGTCTACGAGCAGTATGTGGCCGCTCCACATTTTGCTATCGCTATCCTGTCCAGTGAGCAGCAGGACCATTCCTCGTCTTACGCGTTGAAAGACAACCATGAGCTGGCGGCAGAGCACTTCACCCTGGGAGAGAACGGCGCGCCGCTGATCAGTGAGGCCCTGGTCAATTTTGAGTGTCACCTGGAGCAATCCCTCGACGGAGGCGATCACACGATTCTGGTCGGTCGGGTGACGCGCATCGTCGAGGGTTCGCCCGTAAGCCCTCTGGTTTTCTATGCCGGCCAGTACCGGAGCCTGGAGTGAAGTTCTGTACGAGTTGCGGGAGCGCCGTAGAGCTGCGTATTCCCGAGGGCGACGACCGCGAACGATACGTCTGTGTCAGCTGCGACTTCATCCACTACGTCAATCCGCGCATCATCGTGGGTTGCCTTCCGGTCTACGAGGACAAAGTCCTCCTGTGCAAACGGGCCATTGAACCACGCTACGGTTACTGGACGCTGCCCGCGGGGTTTATGGAGAACGGCGAGACAACGGGGGAGGGTGCGGCTCGAGAGACCTGGGAAGAAGCCCGCGGCAGGGTTCGAAACCTTGAGCTTTACCGGGTGTTTGACGTGCCCTATATCAGCCAGGTGTATATGTTTTACCGCTGTGACCTCGAACGGGGTGAGCATGCCGTAGGGCCTGAGAGTCTGGAGACGGACCTGTACACGGAAGACGCAATTCCCTGGGAGGAGATCGCCTTTCCCGTGGTGCGCGAAACCCTAAAGGACTACTTTGAGGATCGACGGCGCGGGGAGTACCCCCTGGCGGTTGAAGAGATCAAGTTTCGGCGCCCGGCGCCCAAGAGTTGAGGAGCATTCATGGCATTTCCCAAGATCGGCAATCTGGCACCCGCGTTTACCCTGCAGGATGAAAACGGTGAGAAGGTCACTCTCAAGGAGTTTCGCGATAAGCAGAATGTGGTGCTGTATTTCTATCCCAAGGCCATGACGCCCGGTTGCACGGTGCAGGCCTGTGGTCTGCGCGATAGCCAGGCCGAGCTCAAGAAGCTAAAAACCGTGGTCTTGGGTGTCAGCCCAGATCCCGTGGCGCGTTTGGGAAAGTTCATCGAAAAGCAGGACCTGAATTTCACGCTTTTGTCCGATGAGGATCACGCCGTTGCGGAAAAGTACGGGGTTTGGGGGTTGAAGAAATTCATGGGGCGGGAGTTCATGGGCATCCTGCGTACCACTTTCATCATCGGTAAGGACGGCCGCCTCAAGCATGTGATGGACAAGGTGAAGACCAAGAGCCACCACGATGATGTACTGGCGCTTATCAAAGAGCTGGGGCTGTAGGGCGTGGCCAAGGGATCACCGAAAACCACGATCGTCACCTTCAACGCTAACGGTATCCGCAGCGCCCAGCGCAAGGGCTTTTTTGATTGGCTGGCTCGCGAGCAGCCGGACGTGGTGTGCATTCAGGAAACCAAGGCCCAGGAACATCAGCTCGATGATGAGTTGTTTTATCCTCAAGGCTATCACTGCGTTTACAACGACGCGGAGCGCAAAGGCTATAGCGGTACCGCCGTGTACTCTCGTGTGAAACCACGCAAGATCACGACTCGCCTGGGTTGGGATCCATTGGACTCCGAAGGCCGATACACACAGTTTGATTATCCGGGTGTTTCGGTGATTTCCCTTTACGTGCCTTCAGGCTCTAGCAGCGATGATGCCCTCAAGAAAAAACTCGGGTTCATGGACGTGTTCTTTGACCACCTTAAGGATCTGCGGCGCAAGCGTCGGGAGTTCATCATCTGTGCAGACTGGAACACCTGCCACCACAATATCGATCTGAAGAACTGGCGTTCAAACCAAAAGAACTCGGGCTTTTTACCTGAAGAGCGAGCCTGGTTGGATAGGGTTTATGACGAACTGGGCTATGTCGACTCCTTTCGTTTGGTAGACAAAGAGGCCGAACGCTACACCTGGTGGTCTAACCGCGGTCAGGCCTACGCGAATAATGTCGGCTGGCGTCTGGACTATCAGATGATCACCCCCAAGCTCGTGGATGTGGTGCATTCGGCGGATATCTACACCGGCGAAAAGTTTTCCGATCACGCACCGCAGATCATGCGCTACAACCTGGAGCTGGAGCCCTAGACCCATTGCCAGGCGCGGCGTTTGCCCGCGCAGGGTAAAACCGTTACATTCCGGAGCCTTTCGCAGGGCGCTATCGGCTTTGCCCTCGATTCATTTTTACCTGTTTCTCAAGGAGTCATCGTGTTTATTGCCAGTGCTTATGCCCAGGCGGCAGAGGGAGCGCCAGCGGGCGGCGAGCTGTTCCAGATAGTGTTTCTCGTTGGGCTGTTTGCTCTCTTCTATTTCATCGCTATTCGCCCTCAACGCAAGCGTCAGAAGGAACATGCGGCGATGATCAGCGCCCTGGAAAAGGGTAATGAAGTAGTCACCAGCTCAGGGATCCTTGGCAAGATCACGGGTCTGGACGATAACTATGTGGTGTTAAGCGTGGCGGAGAAGGTGGAGCTGAAGTTCCAACGGGTCCATATTCACGCCGTATTGCCCAAGGGTACCCTGAAGAGTATCGCTTGATATGACTACGAACCGGGGCCAGGAGCGACCATGGCAGAGCTGATAACGGTCGTTAACGGATTCGCCTGGGGCCCGGTGATGTTGGTGTTACTCCTGGGTACCGGGATTTATCTCACCCTGGGCCTTGGGTTCCTCACGCTGCGCAAGCTCCCTGCGGCCATCGGGATGCTTCTTCGCGGTCGAACAGGGCATGGCGCAGGGGATATCTCTCCGTTTAGCGCGCTCATGACGTCGCTCTCGGCAACCATCGGCACCGGCAATATTGCCGGGGTAGCAACGGCCATCACCCTCGGTGGTCCCGGCGCCCTGTTCTGGATGTGGATTACGGCACTGTTTGGCATGGCAACGAAGTATGCGGAAGCGGTGTGCGCGGTGCATTTTCGTGAACAGGACAGTGAGGGGAACTACAGCGGCGGCCCCATGTACTACATCCGCAATGGCCTCTCGCAACACTGGCACTGGTTGGCCTTTGCATTTGCTATTTTTGGCAGCCTGGCGGGTTTTGGCATCGCCAACACGGTGCAGTCCAACTCCATTGCTCAGGTTCTCAAAGATGGCTACGGAGTAACACCGTGGATTACTGGTGTTGTTTTGATGGTGTTTGTTGGGGCTGTTGTACTCGGCGGGATTCGCCGCATCAGCACCGTAGCAAGCTATCTCGTGCCGCTTATGGCGAGCAGTTACTTGTTGATGGGCGTGATCGTTATTGCGCTGAATCTTGGTGAAGTACCCGGTGCGATAGTCACTATCGTAGATGCCGCATTTACTGGCTCTGCGGCGATGGGTGGTTTTGCCGGAGCAACCATTTGGGCCGCAATTCGCTTTGGTGTGGCTCGAGGGGTGTTTTCCAATGAAGCGGGGCTGGGTAGTGCGCCCATAGCCCACGCGGCAGCGCAAACCGATGAGCCCGTCGAACAAGGCCTGGTGGCCATGCTGGGCACCTTTATCGATACGTTGATCGTGTGCACCATGACTGGCCTGGTCATTGTGATTATGGATGTGTTGCCAAGCGGTGTTTCCGGCGCGAGTCTTACCTCCATGGCCTTCGCCCAGGCATTTCCCGGTGGAGACATTATCGTCACCCTGGGACTGTGCTTGTTCGGCTTTACCACGATGATTGGATGGTCTTTCTACGGCGAGCGCTGCGTGGTATTCCTTCTTGGGACCCGGGGTATCCTGCCGTTTCGCTTGCTCTGGGTGTTGGCCATCCCCGTGGGTACGATCGTGCAGTTGGATCTCGTATGGCTTGTCGCCGACACCCTGAACGCCTTTATGGCCGTGCCCAACCTCGTTGCTTTGCTGTTACTTGGGCCTTTGGTGTTTCGTCTCAGTCGAGACTACTTCCAGCGCCGTTCGGAGCTGCCCGACCGGGCCTAGGTCGCGACTTTTCCATAAGTCTCCCAAAGCCCTGCATTTTTCAGGGCCTTTACTGTCGTGACCTAAAAAATCTCGGAGCCTTGCCGTAGGTCAAGGTCTTGGCGCTTTTCCTGTGTTCTCCTTTGCCTCAAAGCTACTCAGAGGTGTGGTAAATGAGCGCTACAAATCCAAATAACAGTCTTGCAACCCCCATTTTCGATGATCTTGATGCCGCTGTGGATCTGGCCATCGAGCGAGTTGGCAAACGCCTTGTACTCGGAGCTCCCCTGGGGCTCGGAAAGCCCGTGCAGTTGATGAATGCCTTTTACGCCCGTGCCAAAAGGGATTCATCCATTGATCTACAAATCTACACGGCCCTGTCGCTGGAGGTGCCAGTCCCCGCGTCGGAAATAGAGGCGAGTCTTGCGGGGCCGATTCTTGAGCGTCTGTTTGGCGACTACGAAGGCTTGAGTTATCTCAATGATCTACGGGCCGGAACGCTGCCGGAGAACGTGCATATCAGTGAGTTGTACGTGAAGGCGGGTTCCATGAAGCATGTACCGGCCGCACAGCAGGCGTACATATCCTCAAACTACACCCATATCGCCCGGGATCTGGTTGCCGCTGGGGTCAATGTCCTGTGTCAGCTCATCGGATTTCGAGAGACCGATGGTCAGCTGGAGCTGTCCCTGTCGAGCAACCCCGATACGGCCACCGATGTCATCGATCGTCTCGAAGCGGAGCGTCCGGGGGCCTACGTGGTGTTTGGGCAGCTTCATCCCGACATGCCATTTATGGAGCACGACGCTCAGGTAGACCCGCAACGGTTCTCGGCGCTGTTGCGCAATACGGCCTGGGACAAGCGCTTATTTGCGGTGCCCAATGCCGCCGTTCCAGCGGCGGACTATGCGACCGCCCTCCACGCCAGTGCACTGGTCGAGGATGGCGGCACCCTGCAAATTGGCATCGGATCCCTCGGCGATGCGGTGGCCGAGGCACTAATTCTCAGGCAGCAAAACAATGATGTGTATCGCAAGCTCATCGACGCTGAAACCGCCGAGGAGCTAAAACCGCTTGTGCACACGGATACCTTCGACCAGGGCTTGTACGTTTCGACGGAGATGTTCGTCAACGGGATGATGCATCTGGTGGAGCAGGGCATTGTCAAACGTCGGGTCTACGATGATGTGGCCTTGCAAGAGGCTTTGAATCGCGGCGCTCTGGGTGAAACCGTGGATGCCGCTTTTTTTGAGGTCGCCTGTGAGGAAGGGGTGTTACCCGCGAAGCTGGATGAGTCCAGCTTGCGGCGCCTGCAAGGCCTTGGCATCGTGGCGGGAGACGTGCTTCTGGACGATCAGGGTCTAACGGTCGATGGCCAGGTATTCGCCAACGATCTTCGCGACCCCAACACCAAAGCTGCCCTGGTTTCTGGCGTCGGAGGAAACCGGCTTCGTCAGGGACGAATTCTCCACGGTGGCTTTTTTCTGGGCCCCGCAGATTTCTACGACAAGCTCCGTAACCTCAGTGAGGAGCTGCGCGAAACCATTTGTATGACCAGTGTTCAACGCACGAATCAGCTTCTGGAAAATCCTGCCCTGTATCGTGCGCAACGCCGCAAAGCGCGCTTTATCAATACCGGCATGATGGTGGCGTTAAGCGGCGCTGTGACTTCCGACGCCCTTGAAGACGGCACCGTGGTCAGTGGTGTGGGAGGGCAGTACAACTTTGTTGCCATGGCCCACGATCTTCCCGATGCCCGTTCCATTCTCTGCGTGCGGGCGACACGAGGCCACGGTAAGGATCTGAAATCGAATATTGTGCCGTTCTACGGCCATGTAACGATTCCCCGTCATCTCAGAGACATCGTGGTCACGGAGTACGGCACGGCGGATTTACGGGGGCAAAGTGACGGCACCGTGATCAAGCGGCTGTTGGCCATCGCCGACAGTCGTTTCCAGGAGGAGTTGCTGGCCTTCGCCAAGACCGCGGGCAAGGTGGAGAGCGATTACCAGATACCGGAAGCCCAGCGTGGCAACACACCACAGCGTGTCGCTGCCTGGCTTGCGGATGTGCAGGGCCAGGGACTGCTGCCCGACTATCCCTTTGGCACGGAGCTCACGGACCAGGAAATCACTCTTGCCGCGAGCTTGCGCCGGGTGAAGGCCCTATCAGAGGAGCCGGCCCATTTTATGGCTCGGGCCTTCCGGGCCATTCTTCATCACGCGGACTCCGAGGCGGCTCGCCCCTATCTGGAGCGGATTCACCTGGAGCACCCCCACACCAGCCGAGAGTTTCTGGTCCAGCAATTGCTGCTTCTGGATCTTGAGGAGCGGGGTCTGCTACGCGTCGCCTGATGCAACAGGCCCGCTTGCACCCTTTGGCTACAGGGGTATGCTCCGCCCATGGGCATATCCCTTGACCATAAGCTTGTAGTCGCCATTTCCTCCCGCGCGCTCTTTGATCTGAGCGCAAGTCATCGGGTCTATGAGGAAGAGGGGCTGGCTGCCTACTCAGCCTATCAGGTTGCTCGAGAAGACGAGCCCCTGGATCAGGGTGAGGCCTTCCCTCTCGTCGAGAAAATGCTGCGCATTGATGAGCAGCTGGGAGATGAGCGCGGTGTGGAAGTCGTACTTCTGTCTCGAAACAGCGCCGATACGGGGCTGCGAGTGTTCAATTCGATCCAGCACTACGGCTTGAATATCAGCCGTGCAGCCTTCTGTGGTGGTGAGAGCCCCTGGCGTTACATACATGCATTCGGATGTCAGCTGTTTCTATCATCGGAAGCCGAGGATGTTCGCAGCGCTCTCGATAGTGGTATCGCCGCAGCGACGCTGGTTTCCAACAAGGGAGCCAATCGCGGTTCGGAGCAGCTGCGCTTTGCCTTTGATGGCGATGCGGTATTGTTTTCAGACGAGGCAGAGCGGGTGTTCAAGCGCGATGGGCTAGAAGCTTTTGCCGCGAGTGAACAGGCTGCTGCGAAAACGCCACTGTCTGGGGGGCCGTTCAAGTCCTTTCTGGGGGCCTTACATGAAATCCAGCAGGCACTGCCCGCCGAGGATGCGCCTATTCGCACGGCTTTGGTTACGGCGCGCTCTGCGCCGGCCCATGAGCGGGTGATCCGCACCTTGCGGGCCTGGAATATCCGAATCGACGAGTCAATATTCCTCGGTGGTCTGGATAAAACCGATTTTTTGCGAGCCTATCAGGCCGATGTGTTCTTCGATGATCAGCCCGCCCACTGCGCGTCGGCCCGGGAGCATATAGCTACCGGTCATGTGCCTCATGGTGTGGCTAACGAAGCTTAATATATCGATGAAATTCGACGGTCGCTTATAGCCATTTGGCTTGAAAAAACCTATGACTAATGGCTATTCTTTCTAAAGGCTCGTCAGCATAAGTTGTCGCGCCACCAATGAAGGCTGCCAGGGGTAGGTAACGATGAAACTGCAACAACTTCGCTACATCTGGGAAGTCGCCCACCACGATCTTAATGTTTCGGCCACGGCGCAAAGCCTCTATACCTCCCAGCCCGGTATCAGCAAACAAATTCGTCTCCTTGAAGATGAACTGGGCGTCGAGATCTTCTCTCGCAGCGGCAAGCATCTGACCCATGTGACGCCGGCAGGCCAGGTCATCTTGGAGGCGGCGGGGGAGGTGCTGCGCAAGGTCGAGAGCATCAAACACGTGGCTCAGGAATACTCCGATGAAAAGCGTGGAGCCCTGTCTATCGCCACCACGCATACCCAGGCGCGGTATGTGCTTCCGGATGTGATTCGCAACTTTATTGCCGAGTATCCCGATGTGTCTCTGCACATGAATCAGGGCACGCCCATGCAGATTTCTGAGATGGCAGCCGATGGTACGGTGGATTTCGCTATTGCCACAGAGGCCCTGGAGCTCTTCAGCGATCTGGTGATGATGCCCTGTTATCGCTGGAATCGTTGCGTTCTCGTACCTCGCGACCACCCCCTGACCCAGGTGTCGCGGCTCTCACTCGAGGATGTCGCCGCTCACCCCATCGTGACCTACGTGTTTGGCTTTACGGGGCGGTCTCGTTTGGATGAGGCCTTCGTGTCAGCGGGCCTTACTCCCCGGGTCGTGTTCACCGCGGCGGACGCGGATGTCATCAAAACCTACGTGCGTCTGGGTCTTGGCATCGGGATCGTCGCAGACATGGCCCACGATAAAGAGTTGGACCCTGATCTCGTGGCGCTCGATGCCCGGCATTTGTTTGCGAGCAGCATTACCAGTATCGGTTGTCGAAAGGGAACCTTCCTGCGCGGCTACATGTACGAGTTCATATCCGGCTTTGCACCGCACCTGACCCGAGATCTGGTCAAAGAGGCATTCACGCGAAAAACCCGCACGGAATTGGATGAATTGTTCAGCGACCTCGATTTGCCCGAGTACTAGATCGCAGAGCTGCGGCGTCGTTGCTCGGTACTTCCAGGGCCCGCATCAGGGCGCCGATTTTGTCTTGTTGTTCCTGGTACTCGTCCTCGACGGAGGAGTCTGCAACCAAGCCGCCGCCGGCCCAGCCGAATAAGGTACCGTCGATACCGTAGAAGCTCCGAATTGCAATGTTGCTGTGCAGCTCTCCGCTTCGAGATAGGCTGAACACAGACCCGCACCAGCTTTCCCGGCTTGCCGCTTCCAGTTCGTCGATGATCTCCATGGCGCGATGCTTGGGCGCTCCCGTAATAGACCCTCCCGGGAGACAGCCTAGGAGCGCCTCGGGGGGTGAGACGTCTCCTCGCAACCGACCGCGAACAACGCTGACCAGATGGTGGACGGTAGCGTAGCTCTCAACGTTGAAGAGGGCGTCCACCTCGACGGTCCCCGGCACGCAGAATCGCCCCAAGTCATTCCGTAACAGGTCCACAATCATCAGATTTTCCGCGCGCTCTTTCTCTGATGCCAATAAGCTCTCAGCAGCTGCCCGGTCTTCGGTGCTGCATTCATGGCGCGGTCGCGTGCCCTTGATGGGGCGGGTCTCCACATCCCGGTCTTTAATAGTCAGGAACTGCTCCGGCGATAGGCTCAGAAGGAAGCTGTCCCCCATGGGGATCAGAGCACTGTAAGGGGCGCTAGCTATGGGGCGGAGACGGTCGTAAGCCTGTATGAGGCTTCCCTCGTATGGGGCCTTAAAGGGCTGGCCGAGATTGATCTGATAGGCATCACCCGCCTGGATGTAGGCCTGAACTCGATCGAATCGCTCTTTGTAAGCGACTAGATCCCAGCTTGAGGAAAATGGCGATAGGAGGGTGAAGGGCTTGCCCTGTGGAACAGGTGCTCCAAGCAGACGTTCGATACGCAGGGCGAGGGATCGGGGATAGTCGCCACACAGCCAACTCCTTTGCTCTCGTCGGTCCTGCACAATGGCCCAGGGATAAAAGTGAGCGCAGGCCAGGGGTAATTTGCTGCTTCGCTGAGGCAAGCCCTGGAGGCGGCGTCCCAGCTCATAGCTGATCTGACCGAGATAGCCCCCGTTGAAAGGGAGTAGTTCCGAGGCACGCGAATCACCCGAGCAGAGCTCCTGAGCATTCCATTGCCACCGTTGCAGACACTGGTCCACGGCACCGGCGGTCGAGTCACCGTCAAGCCACAGAGTTCGGGATGGATCGGGCGCTGCGGCAATGATGTCCCAGCGACCGTGCTCGTCGTTACCGCCACTGTCGAGCATCGCGGGCTGGCCCATGGATTCGAGACGGCGAAACACCTCTAAAGGGTCGGCAAAGTAGGTGAGGGACTGCATCACAGCGCTCCGGTGTCGCCCCAAAGACTTTCGTCGGGGTGTCTGGACACTCCCAAATAGCCCCATAAGCTATTGTTTAAATTGACATTCACAAGCGTGAGCTCTACCTTACGGGCCCGTCTCGAAAAACGAAAAGATCCGAAGTCTCGGCTTTTCGCTGTTGCCTTAACCGCACAAGGCCAAACACTGGCCTGCTTACGGCGCGCGAAAGGGCCGCACACGCGTTGACTGCAATGCCCCGCAGAGGGCCAAACAACGTGCGGGTCAGTGACATTCAATCTCACGACAATGGCAAGGGACATACGCACGCATGACTGATTCAGTCCAGCCCACTTCCGCCGATGCAAACGCTGGCGCGGACGATGGCGCAACCCCCTCCACAGCTTCTACCACGCCCTTCGCAACTTTGGAAAACCCTTTCGCTGCAACCAAAGAGCAGCAGTTTGAGGTTCCCGGACAAATCCATACGGCACCAGGGTTGTTCGAGGAGGCCATGAAAGCGGGTGCGGCGTTACAGCATAGACCGCACACAGCGGCGGGGGTGCGAAGTATACAGCGCCAGCACCTCAAGAAGCGGATGACCGTATGGGAGCGTATCCAGTTCGTCGCCGATGAGATTACCACGGTGCTGTATCAAAACTGGGGACCCAACCTGGATGGTGCATCGTTGGTGACCGCGTTGATCCGTATCGGCGGTCGCGATGTGGCTATCTACGGGCATGACTTCACGGTTCGGGCGGGATCCATGGACGCCACCAACGGTGAGAAGCTCGCCAGGCTTTTTGAGCTGGCTGCCAAGCGGCAAATTCCCCTGGTAGGTTTGAACGACTCCGCGGGAGCGTACATTCCCGCGGGTGTGGGGGGGCTGGATGGCTACGCGGATGCCTTTACGGCCCTGCGCAAGATCAGCGGTATCGTTCCGAGCATCATGTGCATGTTCGGCTTCAACGCCGGTGGCGGTTCCTATCTGCCGCGGCAGGGGTCGTTTCTGATCCAGCCCAACGACACCTTTTTTGGTCTCACGGGCCCAGGGGTAGTGAAGTCCGTGCTCGGTGAGGACGTCACCCCTGATGAGTTGGGTGGTCCCGGCGTGCACAGCCAATCTGGCGTAACGGACTTTGTCGTGCCCGATGAGGTGGCAGCCCTGCGCAAGGTCCGGGAGTTGCTGAATTATTTACCCAGCAGCTACGACGAATTAGCACCCCAGCAACCGTCCTCTGACCCCGTGTCCCGGAAAACCTGGGACATCGATATCCTCCTTAAGAAAGCTTTTAATTCTCCGACGGGGTTTAACACCCCCATCGATATCACCGTATTAATCCAGCAGCTGTGCGATCACGGTGATTTCCTAGAGCTCCAGGCCGAACGCGCCAGAAATACCGTTACGGCATTGGGGCGAATGGGCGGCAACGTCATCGGTTTCGTGGCGAACAATTCGGCGGTGGCCTCGGGGCAGATAGATATCGACGCGGCGTATAAAAACGCTCGCTTTATCCGCTTTTGTAACCTCTACAACATTCCAATCATTTTTCTCGAAGACACCACCGGTTTCCTACCGGGGCGAGAGCAAGAGTCTCGCGGCATTGTGCAAGCGGGTCGCGCCATGCTGGACGCTATCGTCGATTTACGCACACCTCGTTTCCTGGTTCTGGTGCGCAATGCCTTTGGGGGTGCCTACGCGTCCTACAACAATTACTCCACGGGGGCCGATTTCGTCGTGGCCTTACCCACTACCCGGGTGGCCGTGATGGGCCCCGCGGGTGTGGAGTATGTCTACAAGGACGAACTGAAGAAGTTACGCAGCGGTGCGAAAGCGCGGCTGGCCAAGGAAGAGGAAGCGCAGCGCGCCGCTGGTCTCTCGGCGGGGGATGCCAAGGCCGCAGCCCAGAGCCTGGTGGAGGATTGGATCAAGGGGGAGGAGGCCCAGTTAGCACAGCGTTATGAACGGGAGCTCATGAACCCCAATGAAGCCTTAAGCCTTGGTTCCATTTCACAGATCGTTATGCCCTCGGATTTGCGCCAGGTTTTGGCGGAGCACATGGATTTTTGTCTGCGGCACTACACGCCGGCACCCATGGGCGGTATCCAGCGCGAATTTCACTGATTGACGACTCACCGACTTGCAAGGACGATTTTGTGTCTAACGAACACTATCTGCAAAACCCTCTAATTCATCGGGATCGTCGCCTCGGTCGCCGACACACCCACTGGGTCAACCAGTTTGATTGCTCGCACATGCGGCCTCTGATTATTTGCCGTGGCCCTATACGCAAGGAAGCGATCGACGTTTTTCGAGAAATGGGTATTACCCATATTGGCATCTTGCTCTCAGAAAAGGACTCCATTGTTTATCAAAACGCCCTGGCCCCAGAGCTGCGGGTCATGCCGGATCCAGAGCGGGTTCACCGGGTACCGGATTACACGGGTACGAATAAAGAGGAGCGCGATCAGCGCATTCGCCAAATCATCGGCATCGCCAAGGAAAACGGCTACAACTCGATCTTCGCCGGTTACGGTTTTATGGCCGAAGACGAAACCATGGTTGCGGCCATGGAAGAGGCCGGCTTGAATTTCATTGGTCCCTGTTCACGCACGGTCCACGATGCGGGACTGAAAGACGAGGCCAAGCGCACAGCCCTGAAAGCGGGCGTGTCCGTAACACCGGGTATCGACAATGCGACGGCCTTAACGCTGCTCAAACGCTATCCCGATCACGCGGCGCTGGGCGCTCTCATTAGCGAGCAGTCACTACCCCTGGACCCGGCGGACTTGCATGCGGAACTCGAAGCCGCCGCCGATCAGGTGTTGGCAGCGAGCTACGACAAAGGCGTGGATCTGTACACCGTTGACGAACTCTGCGAAACCATCACGGAAGCTGTGGGGCGAATGAGTGAACAGTATCCGAGTAATCGGGTGCGCTTGAAGGCGATCAGTGGTGGCGGTGGTAAAGGGCAGAGAATCCTCGGCATTGGCGAGGGGGACCGGGCGGCGGAAATGGTCCGGGAAATCCTCAACGAGGTGAAGACGACGGGCGTCGGTGATAACAAGAACGTCCTTGTCGAACTCAATATCGAGACCACTCGACACCAGGAGATTCAGGTCATTGGTAATGGCCAGTGGAGCATGACCCTCGGCGGACGCGACTGTTCCCTGCAGATGCATGAGCAGAAACTCCTCGAGGTTTCCGTGACGGTGGAGTCGTTACAGCTCGCTTTGCAAGAAGCGGAGGCTCGCGGTGACACCACCGAGGTGGCGGTGCTTACCCAGGACCTAAAAACCCTGGTGGAAATGGAAGACGAGGCGGCTCGCTTCGGCGAAGCCGTGGGCCTGGATTCCGTATCAACCTTTGAGTGCATCGTCGATCGTGACAAGCATTTCTTCATGGAGATGAATACGCGGATTCAGGTGGAGCACCGCGTTACGGAACTGTGCTACGCCCTGAAGTTCAGTAACCCGGAAAACCCCGAGGACCACTTCGTGGTCGAGTCTCTCGTGGAAGCGATGGTGCTTCTCGCCGCCCACGGGTCGATGCTTCCCAAACCAGAACGAATTCCCCGTTACAACGACAGCGTGGAAGCCCGTCTGAATGCTACCAATCAGGCTTTGCAGCCTAGTGCTGGTGGCATCATCGAGTATTGGTCCGATGCCATCGAGGGCGAGATTCGCGACGATCAGGGCATCAGCCTGCACAACCCCGATACCGATGTGTTCATGAAGTACACCCTGGCCGGGGCCTACGACTCAAACATTGCGCTGTTGCTTACGGTGGGTGAGACCCGCCTGGATACCTACCAACGCATGGCGGAGACCATTCGCCAGACACGCATGCGTGGCAAGGATCTGGCGACAAATATCGAGTTTCATTATGGACTGGTGAACTGGTTCATCGGCCAGAACATCAATGCGAGGCCAACGACGCGCTTTATCGTGCCCTACCTCACTGCGGTGGGGGAGCTGAAGCGCGAAGCCGTAAGTATCGACTTAGCTCACGGTTGGCAAGCGGTGTGCACCCGTGAAATCGAGGGCCTGGCCAAGGATGAAGCCAAAGCTCTGCGCAAGACGCTTGAGCTGAAGCAAACGCTGCTGCTCCGACCTCTGGAAGAGCTCCTTGAGCAGCCTCATCTTCTCAGCGGTTGGCTGAGCGTACACCGTGATTGCTACACCTTGATCGACGGTCGCGTGAGTTGGAATGAGAACCCTATTAGTCTGCTCTCGGATCTCTACCACTTCCTGAACATGGATTACGTTGCGGACGCCGCCGCGTCGGGAATGATTTGGGAGCATGACAACGACGTGTTGCAGGCTGCCCAGGATTTTTATAACAGCCTCTGCGACGCGTTGCCGGTCGATGATTGGCTTTCGGTGCAAAGTCTGTTGGTGGAGGATGCGGTTCCCGATGGCTGTGAACTCGAAGAGACACGCTGGTCTGCTGCGCGCGCCGCACACCGCGGTTATCAGTCCGGAACAGCGATCCTTGGGCTGCTGCCCGCTATTGCCGAGGCCACGGGTTTCTTTGACCTTAGCGTCAACGATGATTTGACTATGCAGATCCCGGATCGGCTGACGGATTCCGATCTCCAGGACGCCATGGCCAAGGTCCTTGTGCCGCCGCCGGTAGCCAAGTCCGATGAGATCATTGCCGCCAGCGGTGGCATGTTCTACGGGCGAGAAACGCCCGACGCCGAGTTGTACGTGCAAAAGGGCGATCACTTCGACGCGGGAGATCCCCTGTACATCGTTGAAGTCATGAAGATGTTCAACAAGGTCTATGCCCCGTTTGCCGGTACCGTGGATGAGGTGCTCGTGGAAGGCGACGGGGTAATCATCAGCAAAGGTCAGCCGGTATTTCGTATCACCCCCGACGAGAAGATCGTCGTCGAATCCCCGGAAGAAATTGCTACCCGTCGTCGTAACGCGACGGCCCGTTATTTGGAACTGCTGTAAGTCCCCGCTGGAGAGATTGTCATGATTACTGCCCTGGATCACATCGCTGTGGCTGTTCCGGATCTACAAAAGGCCATCGAGCGTTTTAAGGCGGATTTCGGACTTCCCTTTGATGGAACGGAAGATGTGGCTTCAGCGAAGACTTCAACGGCGTTTTTTCCGTTGCCACCGACCAATATCGAATTGATTCACCCCCTCAACGGCGAAGGCCCCGTGGCCAAGTACCTGGAGAAGCGGGGTGGAGGACTCCATCACTTGTGCTTTCGCTCCGATGACATTCATGCCGATGTCGCGCGCTTAAAGGAAAAGGGTTACGAGTTTCTGGCCGATGAGCCAAGCCCGGGCGCGCACAACTCCCTGGTGATCTTTATTCATCCAAAGAGTTGCGACGGTGTTCTCGTCGAGATTAATCAACCTGCCCAAGACCACTGAGACGCGACTCATGAGCGATAGGAAAGAAGCCCAAGGCGAGGCCCTGGAAGCCTGGCAAACTCTGGCCACCAAGCAGATGAAGGGGCGCTCACCGGATGAGTTGGTATGGAACACCCCGGAGGGTATTCCCGTTAAGCCGCTTTACACCGCCGAGGATACGGTTGACCTGGCTCACGCGAATACCTTGCCGGGCATGGCGCCCTATGTGCGAGGCCCTCAGGCCACCATGTATGCGGGTCGGCCTTGGACCATTCGTCAGTACGCGGGCTTTAGTACCGCTGAGGAGTCCAACGCTTTCTACCGTAAAGCCCTTGCAGCGGGCGGGCAGGGGGTATCCGTTGCCTTCGATTTAGCGACGCACCGGGGCTATGACTCCGACCATGAGCGGGTAACCGGCGATGTGGGTAAAGCCGGGGTGGCCATCGACTCCATCGAGGATATGAAAATCCTCTTTGATGGTATCCCCCTCGATAAGGTCTCCGTGTCCATGACCATGAACGGGGCGGTGCTGCCCGTGTTGGCGGGCTATATCGTCGCGGCGGAGGAACAGGGAGTCAGCCAGGATCAGCTTTCGGGGACGATCCAAAATGACATCCTCAAAGAGTTCATGGTGCGCAATACCTACATCTATCCGCCCGCGCCCAGCATGCGGATCATCGGCGATATCATCGCGTACTGCTCAGAGCACATGCCGCGATTCAACACGATTTCCATTTCCGGTTATCACATCCAGGAAGCTGGCGCGAACGCCGCCCTGGAACTCGCATACACCCTTGCTGATGGGAAGGAGTACATTCGTACGGCCCTGGCGGCGGGTTTGCATATCGACGACTTCGCCCCGCGCTTGTCTTTCTTTTGGGGCATTTCCATGAACTTTTACATGGAGATCGCCAAGATGCGGGCGGCGCGTATGCTCTGGCACGAGATGGTTTCGGAGTTTGAACCGCAGAATCCCAAGAGCTCGATGTTGCGCACCCACTGCCAAACTTCCGGTTGGTCGCTAACGGCTCAGGACCCTTACAACAACGTGGTGCGCACGACCATCGAAGCCATGGCCGCGGTCTTTGGCGGTACGCAGTCACTGCACACAAACGCTCTCGATGAGGCCATTGCATTGCCCACGGAGTTTGCCGCTCGCATCGCGCGGAACACCCAGGTGATACTGCAAGAGGAGACGGGTATCACCAAGGTGATCGATCCCTGGGGCGGTTCTTATCTTATGGAGTCCCTTACGGAAGACATCGCCAGCAAGGCCCGAGAACTCATCAATGAAATCGAAGAAGCCGGGGGTATGGCCAAGGCTATCGAAACCGGTATGCCAAAACTGCGTATCGAAGAAGCCGCGGCCCGCAAGCAAGCGCGCATCGACCGCGGCGAGGATGTGATCGTCGGTGTCAACAAGTATCCACCGCCGGACGAAGAGCCGGTGGAAGTGCTCGAGATCGACAACGCCAGTGTGCGCGAAGCGCAGATAGCCCGCTTGAATTCCCTACGAAAAATCCGTGATGGCCAGGCCGTAACGGATATCCTAGAGCAGATCACCCGGGTTGCCGGCGGCGAAGAGGGTAATCTCTTGGCCCTGGCTATTGAGGCGGTACGTCGGCGCGCTACCGTCGGCGAAATCTCCGATGCTATGGAGGCCGAGTTCGGTCGTTTCAGCGCCCAGGCGCAGACCGTATCCGGTGTCTATGGCGCGGCCTTCGAAGCGGACGAGAATTGGAAGATGATCAGCAGTGACATCGACGCCTTTGTGGCCCAACACGGTCGCAGACCACGGATGCTGGTGTGCAAGATGGGTCAGGACGGTCATGATCGAGGGGCAAAGGTTGTTGCGACGGCTTTTGCCGATGTGGGTTTTGACGTGGACTTGTCTCCCATGTTCTCTACCCCCGCCGAGGTTGCCCGTCAGGCCGTTGAGAACGACGTTCACGTGGTGGGTGCGTCGAGTCTCGCCGCCGGGCACAAGACCTTGATTCCAGAACTCATCGAGGAACTGGCCAAGCTCGAGGCCAAGGACATAGTGGTGATCGCCGGTGGAGTCATCCCGGAACAGGATTACCCTGCGCTGCGCGAGGCTGGAGTGAGCTGTATCTTTGGGCCGGGAACGCCGATTCCCAGCGCGGCCCGAGAGGTCCTGGACGCCGTTAACGAGGCGTCGGCTTAGGGCGGGAGAGGCCCCGTGGCAGAGATCAACGCCTCGGCCTTGCGCGCGGGAAACCGTCGCGCCCTGGCCAAGGCCATTACCCTCAGCGAAAGTTCGCTACCCGAGCACCGAGAGCAAGCCCAGACGCTCCTTGAGCAGCTCCTCCCAGACACGGGTCGCAGTGTTCGTATCGGCATCAGCGGCGTACCGGGCGTGGGGAAATCCACCTTTATCGAGGCTTTCGGCCAACTGTTGCTCCGCGAGGGCAAAAAGCTGGCGGTGCTGGCCGTAGACCCGAGCTCCCCGGTGGCCGGCGGTTCTATCATGGGGGACAAAACCCGCATGGAAGAGCTGGCTCGTCAGGAGCATGTGTTCATCCGCCCATCGCCCTCCGGTGGTGCCCTTGGGGGAGTGGCGCAAAAAACTCGCGAGAGCCTGCTCCTCTGTGAGGCCGCGGGCTACGACGTGGTTATCGTTGAGACCGTAGGTGTCGGTCAATCCGAGTATCAGGTCGCAGGCATGGTCGACTTCTTCATGCTCCTAATGCTGCCCGGCGGCGGTGATGAGCTTCAGGGCATCAAAAAGGGCATTGTGGAATTAGCCCACGCCCTGGTTATCAACAAAGCCGATGGCGATGGCGAGCGCATGGCATCGGCAACCCAGAGTCAGTACCAGTCCGCGTTGAGCCTGTTACGCAGCGAGTCTCACTGGTCCGTTGAGGTGCGCAAGTGTTCCGCATTGCGGAACCAGGGCATCGATGATATCTGGGCCATGGTGAAGCGTTTTGTTGAGATCACCACGGAGAACGGGTTTTTCGAGCACCAACGGACGGGGCAAAATCTGGATTGGATGCGCCAGCTTGTTCGCGACATGCTGGACGCACGGCTTGCCAGTAGCGAAGCCGTTCGCTCGCAGCTTCCCGGTTTGGAAGAAGCCGTGGAGCAGCAACGGATGACGCCTTTTAATGCCGCGCGACAGGTGCTGGAACTGTTGGACTGATGGCCTACGTCGAGCTGGAAAAACTCATTAATCTCTACGACGGCTATCGCAAGGTGGTCAGGGTCGGCACTCGCGACTTGTTGCTACTGCAGCTCGATGGTGAACCTTTGCTGGTGGACCGTTTGTGCCCCCACGCAGGCTATGAGTTGGATCGGGGGGAAATTGAAAACGCTTGCATTACCTGCCCCCTCCATGGGATCAGTTTTAGCCTTAGGGACGGAAAACCCCAAAACGCTCGCTGTGCTCCGTTGAAGACCTACCCGGTGGCCCTGGAAGGGAATTCCGTGGGTGTGGAAGAGCGGGACCTACAGCGTCGGTTTTGAGAGGTGTGGGCCTCGTCTTGGAACTGCAGTACCGAAGTGGCGACGCCCAGGGAAAAAGCCTTAGAACGGCTCTTACCGACTATCACCCCATGCCAGGGTTCAGCGGGCTAGAGGGCTAGAGGGCGAGAGAACGAAACTCCGGATCCACGTCGGCCACACGCCACAGTTCTTCGAAGCGGCCTAGTGCAGTTTCACTGCGGGCTCGATCGTCGGGGCGATAAAAGCCAGGGTCCAGGTCCCCGCCCGGGAGCGCCAGCAAGCTATCTCGATCTCGTATTACCTGAGTATCCCCGCTCCAATCCGAGTGCTCGGCCAGGCGCTTGAGGGTGATGCCCGACGGTAGCCTCCGGGCTAGATTGAGCAAACCGTGACCTCGTCGGCTGATACCCCGGGCATCTTGCACCAGCACCTTGATCTGACTCATACGGCCTTTTCGCAGCAGGGCTCGCAGGGCAGAAAAAAGCGCCTCCTGTTCAAACACCAAAGGGTCCAGGTTTGGACTGAGAATACGCAGTTCGCGACGGGCGAGGGCCGCCTGGGCAACAACTAATTGGTCGAAGGGTCGAGGATAGTTGAGACGAACTATCGTCTGGTCCCAGGTACTGTAATCAAGAGCCAGGTGCATGTCCTGATGGCGAATACCAGCTTCGTCAAAAGGCTCTCCCACGGCGCTGAAGCCGGCGCGGGCATAAAAGTCCACGGCATCTGCCTGAGCATGGAGATACACCGCCGTATCGCCTCGTTGCTGGGCCAGGGTCAGGAGCATCCGCAAAAGGCGCTCACCGATACCCTGACTTCGCCACTTTGGCAGTACGGCCAAACGACCAATGCGACCGTCCTCCAGGAGGCGTCCGCAGCCAATGGCATCGCCCTGGTATTCGGCGATGACATGCCGGGCCTGCTCTTCCTGCCCATCCCACTCAATAGCTTTTGGCACCCCTTGCTCTTCGATAAATACGGTCCTTCGGATAGCTTCAAGGGTGGTCGCGTCCTCGGGCCAAAGACCCTCGCGAACGCTGAGATGGGTGAGGTCAATCATCGGGTTCGATACATCCTTCTCGCATAAGCCAGCGAAGGAGGGGGCCGGCGGCATCGTGGGTGTCCAGGGTGGCGTCGACGGGAATGCGCTGGTCATCGCAGAGTTGTTCGACGGCCTCCTGCAGCGCCATAGGCACATCGCGACAGGCACCATTGGCGAACACCAGGAGTTCATTTTCCGCGTGATACCAGGCCAAACGGCTACCCGGAGTCCGTCGCATGTTGGCGACGGAGTCCAGGGAGAGATCGGCGGGCTCGTTCCTTTGGGGGGCTGAAGCACCGCCAATGGTTAAAGCCTCTCCGAGCCATCGAGGATCGTCGTTCTCCAGAGCAGCTCGCACCTGCACACTCGCACGTTCAAGATCTCGGGAGGTGATCTCTCCCCGGCGCCAGACAGGTTCTCGACCGGGATCGCGGAAAAGCACGTCGTCTTCAATCTCCTCAAGGCGATTGTCTACCCAGGCGGCCAGCAGATCGCTGAGCCTCGGAGCGCGAAAGCCTATGGAGAAGCTCGTTGACTCGCCGAGGCTAACGCCAAAGTGAGCGACTCCAGGAGGTATGTAGAGAACATCGCCGGGGTTGAGAAGGTATTCGGCTCGGGCCTGGAAATTCGCCAGGAGACGTAGCTCATCGTGGGGCAGGCGCGGCGTGTCGCTGTCGCAAAAGCCTCCGATTTGCCACCGTCGCTGTCCTTCGCCCTGGATGATGAAAACATCGTAGTTGTCGTAATGGGGACCGGCGCTACCGCCATCGTTGGCGTAGCTCATCATCACATCATCGAGGCGCCAGGTGGGCAAAGACGGTATCGCATGGAGCAGCTCAGCGGCCTCATCCCAGTAATGATCAACGCTTTGAACCAGCAGGGTCCAGGGCTCCTGCCTTTGGAAGTCTTCGCCCCTAAAGGGACCCCGATGCTGCTCCCAGTAAGGGGCCTGGCCGGTAACTATCCTTGCATCGACGCCTTCCTCCAGTGCCAGTCCCGCGAGTTCATCGGCGTCCGCCGGAGGGACAAACGGTGCCAGGGCAGCGGGTAGGTAGGCGTGTTCCCGTTGCCAGTACCGGGCGAGAAAGTCCTCGGTTTCCAGTTCCAGGCGGTAGGGAGGCAACAGTCAGATCTGCCGGGCTTGAGCTGCGGCGTTACCCGTGTAGGTCGCTGGGGTCATTTCCAGCAGCTCCTCGCGAGCAGCCTCAGGTATGTCGAGGGTGTTGATGAACTCGCGAATCCGCTGCGCCGTGACGCTTTGCCCGCGGGTGAGGGCTTTGAGTTTTTCATAGGGCTCGTCGATGCCGTAGCGTCGCATGACCGTTTGAATCGGTTCGGCGAGAACCTCCCAGCTGCTGTCGAGGTCTTCGTCCATCCGCGCCGGATTGGTCTCCAGCTTACGAAGTCCTTTGTTCAGGGATTGCAAGGCGATGAGGGTGTACGCAAAGCCCACCCCCATGTTGCGCAGCACCGTCGAATCACTGAGGTCTCGCTGCCAACGACTGACGGGAAGTTTGCCGCTCAAATGACCGAGGACCGCATTGGCTAAACCGAGATTGCCCTCGGCGTTTTCAAAGTCGATGGGGTTGACCTTGTGCGGCATGGTCGATGAACCGATTTCCCCCGCGATGGTCTTTTGGCGAAAGTAACCCAGCGAGATATAGCCCCAGACATCGCGGGCAAAATCCAGGAGTACCGTGTTGGCGCCGGCCATCGCGTCGAAAAGTTCCGCCATGTAGTCATGGGGCTCAATTTGCGTGGTGTAAGGGTTTTGCTCCAGCCCCAGGCCCGCAATGAACCGGGCGCTGAACTGGGGCCAGTCGAGCTGGGGATAGCTGGCTAGGTGAGCGTTGTAGTTTCCGACCGCACCGTTGATCTTGCCAAGGAGGGGAACGCCTTCAATGCGGGTGATCTGTCTTTCCAGCCGCGCCGCGCTGTTGGCAATTTCTTTACCCAGGGTCGTTGGGCTGGCGGTTTGGCCGTGGGTCCGTGACAGCATGGGCTGGTCGGCGAGGCTCCGGGCCTGCTGTCGGAGCTGTTCTAACAGGTCGTGGAGAGCCGGTAGCAAGGTGTCTTCCAGTCCGTCTCGCAACATGAGCGCGTGGGCCAGGTTGTTTATGTCTTCCGAGGTGCAGGCAAAGTGAACGAACTCGGAAATGCGCTGCAGTTCCGGCTCCCCCCGAAAACGTTCCTTGATGAAGTATTCCACCGCTTTTACATCGTGGTTGGTGGTTTCCTCGATCGCTTTGACTCCATGGGCATCGTCCACGGAAAAGTCGTCGGCGATAGCGGACAACTCCTGCACCGCTGCGGGTGACAGCGCGGGTACCTCGATGATTTGTGGTTCCCGTGACAGGGCGAGGAGCCATTGAACTTCTACGACCACCCGGCGTCGTATCAAGCCGTACTCGCTAAACACCTGCCCCAGGGCGCGGGTCTTGTCGCCATAGCGCCCATCAAGAGGCGTGACGGCGGTCAGCGGCGAAAGGGGGAGCGGATCAGTCATTAATCGGTCCTGTAGTTAAACGACACCGAGGCCCCGGGATAACTCCTGGGCGGTTTGCAGCATACTCTTCCGTTGAAACGCCAATTTCCAACGACGACCGTTTAACTGTCGCCAGAGATAGGCGGATCGAATTCCAGCCAAGAGCAGGCTGCGAACGATATCGGCATTCTGCTCATTCTCCAGATGCTGGGCGCTACCCGTGACCTTGATGCGCTGAGGCAACTGGCTGAAGGTGTCCTGGTAGATGCCGGATATGCTGTGGCAGATGTCGCTGACATGGTTTGCGAAATGCTCGGCGCGAAAACTAGCGTGCTCGAGGCGCGAGCGCACTACATCACGCATGTGCTCGTCGGCGGCGAAGCGGCGCTCCAGGTGGAGCAGGTTGAAGAAATAGCGTACCGCATCGCGGTGTTCGCTTTCGCGCTGGTTCGCGAGGAGGGCGCAGAGATTTTGCAAACCCAGGCGCACGCCGGGCAAGCCACCGAACATGTCTTCGGCCTGATCGAGATCGAAGACGAAAAGGCTGTTGACGGAAGACTCTAAAAACTCCAGGGGATAACTTCCCGTCTTGGACAACTGATCGACGATACGCGCCGCCTGGGCGACGCCCGCCAGGGCGATGGCCTGCTCTCGAATCTCGTTCACGCGGCCAGAGCTCCCGAAGATTCCGCGCGTTCGATAACACCGCCCCCGAGGCACTCGTCTCCAGCGTAGATTACCGCTGATTGCCCTGGGGTGATGGCGCGCTGGGGGTTGTCAAAACTGATGTGATAGCCGCTTCCAGAGGGGCTGATGGTGCAGCTTTGATCGGGCTGTCGGTAGCGAATTTTCGCTGTAGCTCGAAAGGGTAAGTCCGGGGCTTCGCCGCTGATCCAGAACAGATCTCCGGCCCATAGGCAGTCTGCGTATAGAGCGGGGTGCTCATTGCCCTGGACAACGGTCAATACGTTGCGCTTGAGATCTTTCCCCGCGACGTACCAGGGGGCTTCGTCGTGGCTGCGTAGGCCACCAATGCCTAAACCCTGACGTTGCCCAATGGTGTGATACATGAGGCCCTGATGCTCTCCCAGGACCTCTCCGTCGAGGGTTTCGATGCTTCCTGGTTGCGCCGGTAGATAGCGTTGCAGGAAGTCTTTAAAGCGCCGTTCGCCGATAAAGCAGATCCCCGTGGAATCTTTCTTGTCGTGGGTGCAAAGCCCGGTGGCCTGAGCCCGTTCGCGCACCTCCGCTTTGGCCAGCTCCCCCACGGGGAACAAGGTCCTGGCTAGCTCTTTGTGACCCACGGCGTGAAGGAAGTAGCTTTGGTCCTTGTTGCCATCCAGACCCTTGAGGAGCGTTGCTCGTTGCCCGGCTTGTCCACGACGTGCGTAGTGCCCCGTCGCGATAAGGTCAGATCCCAGGGTCTCTGCATAATCGAGGAAGGCGCGAAACTTGATTTCCCGGTTGCACAGGATGTCAGGGTTGGGGGTGCGTCCGGCACGGTATTCAGCGAGGAAATGTTCGAAGACGTTGTCCCAGTACTCGGCGGCAAAGTTGGCACCATGGAGGGGGATACCCAGCAGGTCCGCCACGGCCTGCGCATCGGCGTAGTCCTCCTTGGCGGTGCAATACTCCGTGCCGTCGTCTTCCTCCCAATTCTTCATGAACAGACCCTCGACATGGTAGCCCTGCTCTAAAAGCAACAGGGCCGCAACGGAGGAGTCGACGCCCCCGGACATGCCGACGATGACTTTCTGTTTTTTGCTCATGATGATCTAAGGCTGATACACCCCTGGGGCAATGGGGATACGAGAGCCTGCTGTGGCAGGCGGCAGGGGTAATTCTACCAGAAGCAGGGCGTTCTTCTGAGTATTGCGCGCCCTGTCGGCGGCGCGCTCCCTAGCGACGCTGAGCCCTCCCGCGTTGCCTACGTTGGGGGTGGGACCTGGGCAGGTGTACGGTTTCTCGCCGTTGCTCGCCCGGTTGAAGCTGACCCAGAGTCCAGTCACCGATAGCGGTACGGACAAGGCGCAGCACGGGGAATCCCACGGCAGCGGCCATCCGTCGCAACTGGCGATTCCGACCCTCCTGTATGGCAATTTCAATCCACGATGTGGGGATCGCAGCCCGGTAACGCACGGGAGGGCTACGGGTCCACAAAGGTGGGTTATCGATGAGGTGAACTCGAGCGGGGCGGGTAAGCCCATCCTTGAGTTTGACCCCTGTTTGCAGGGCGTTCAGGGCGGCCTCATCGATCTGGCCCTCAAGCTGCAGGAGATAGGTTTTCCAATGACCACCCTGGGGATTGCTGATGCGCTGTTGTAGACGACCGTCGTCGCAGAGAAGTATCAGTCCCTCAGAGTCATAGTCCAGACGTCCGGCGGGATAAAAACCCGGTTCGTCGACAAATTCGGCGAGGGTACGACGACCCTGGCTGTCGGTGAATTGGCTGAGAACGCGATACGGCTTGTTCAGGAGGATGATGTTCATGAACGGAGGCAAAACTGTGAAAAATCCGCAATCGCGGTCTTGCTTCTGCTAAACTGCGCGGCGATTTTCGGAGGCTGTGTCAGTCCAAAAGACTGGCCAGTAGGGGGCTTGCCACCTCCATAGGGCGATATAGGTCGATCTACCAATGGGCCCTCACTCCCAGGCTGTCTACCCGAGCTGATTGCTGCGCAAGTGGTGGCTCGAACACCCGGTCAAACGCGACGGTGAGTCCTGTGCCCCAGGGCGTACTTAGACAGCAATATAAATCAAAACGCATGAGTTCAAGTGAACGTCTAATAATCGGCTAGCAAACAGGAAAACTGGAGCATTCCATGGCTTATCAGCACATTAAAGTTCCCGATAGTGGTACGCGGATTACCGTCAACGAGGACAACAGCCTCAACGTTCCCGATAATCCCATTATCCCCTACATCGAGGGTGACGGTATCGGTGTCGATATCAGCCCGGTAATGATCGATGTCGTCGATGCAGCCGTCGCCAAGGCTTATGACGGCAGCCGTAAGATTTCCTGGATGGAGATCTACACCGGGGAAAAGGCAGCGGAGCTGTATGAAGGCGACTGGTTTCCGGAAGAAACTTTGGACGCCATCAAAGAGTACTCGGTGGCTATCAAGGGCCCCTTGACGACGCCCGTAGGTGGCGGCTTTCGCTCGCTAAATGTGGCCCTGCGCCAGGAGTTGGATCTTTACACCTGTCTGCGTCCCGTACGCTGGTTTGAAGGCGTACCGTCTCCCGTGAAGAACCCCGGCGACTGCAACATGGTGATCTTCCGTGAGAACTCGGAAGACATCTATGCGGGCATCGAATACGAAGCGGGTACCGATGAAGCGCAAAAGGTCGTCGACTTCATCATTAAAGAAATGGGCGCGACAAAGATACGCTTCCCTCAGAATGTCGGCATCGGTATCAAGCCCGTGTCTGCCGAAGGCACGAAGCGCCTGGTGCGCAAAGCCATTCAGTACGCTATCGATCAGGATCTGCCCTCCGTGACTCTGGTGCACAAGGGCAACATCATGAAATTCACGGAAGGTGCTTTCCGGGATTGGGGTTATGAACTGGCCCAGGAAGAGTTTGGTGGTGAGCTTCTCGATGGCGGTCCCTGGGTTTCTATCAAGAACCCCAACACGGGCAAAGAGATTGTCATCAAGGATGTGATCGCTGATGCCATGCTCCAGCAGGTGCTTACGCGCCCGCGCGAGTACTCCGTGGTCGCTACCCTGAACCTCAACGGTGATTACCTGTCGGACGCCCTTGCCGCGCAGGTCGGCGGCATCGGTATTGCACCGGGCGCCAATCTGTCCGATACGGTGGCATTGTTTGAAGCCACCCACGGCACGGCACCCAAGTACGCGGGCCAGGACAAGGTCAACCCCGGATCGCTTATTCTCTCCGCCGAGATGATGCTGCGTCACATGGGTTGGAACGAAGCCGCCGATAAGATTATCGATGGCATGAACGGCGCGATTCAAAACGGTACCGTGACTTACGACTTCGAGCGTCTTATGGAAGGCGCCACGCTGGTCAGTTGCTCGGGCTTTGGCGAGAAAATTATCGCAGCCATGTAGGCCCTTAAGATCCCCTCGGGGCGGGAAGCAGGTTGATCGTCGACCTGACTGCCTGTTTACGCTCAGGGGATCAGCCCATCAAACAGCCCGTCGACGGTTTGACCGCGGCGGGTTTTTTGATTTCTCTAACTTTATTTCTCCGAGGGACCAAGGTCGGTCGCACCCGGGAACAAAACGCTTATAATCGCCACGATGCTATCGTTTTTGCCTCATCCTGAATTGAGCCCGGTGCCCGCCTATAGCCCTACCTATAGTGCAGGTTTAGGTGCGGATAGCTTGCCGTTGACGCCCTGGAGCTCGGCGGGGCGGGTGCCTCCGGCTGCCACGGCCGGGGATGAGCCCGCGGATCAAGAGGGCGAGGGCGGTCAGGCGGTCGCTGAGGCCAAGCCCGAGGTCAAAAAGCCCCCCCTGTATAAGGTTGTGCTCCTAAACGACGACTACACGCCCATGGAGTTTGTGGTGGAGGTCTTGGAGATGTTCTTCAAGATGAATCGCGAACAGGCAACGCAGGTCATGCTCACGGTTCATACCCAGGGCAAGGGTGTTTGTGGCATCTTCACCAAGGACATAGCCGAAACCAAGGCCGCACAGGTTAATCAGTACGCCCGGGATCATCAGCATCCCCTACTGTGCGAGATCGAGGCCTCGGAGGCTTAAATCACCGAAGGAGACAGCGCATGCTGAGCAAGGAACTGGAACAGACGTTGAACGACGCATTTCGCGCCGCCCGGTCCCGCCGCCACGAGTTTATGACCGTGGAGCATCTGCTACTTGCGCTGCTGGACAACAACGACGCTATCCGCGTGTTGAAAGCCTGCGGGACACAGCTCAGCGCGCTGCGCGGTGATCTCGTGGAGTTTATCGACTCTACCACCCCGCTAATTCCCGAAGACGAAGAGGACCGCGAGACCCAGCCGACGCTGGGCTTTCAACGGGTACTCCAGCGCGCCGTGTTTCATGTGCAAAGCTCCGGAAAGAGCGAGGTCACCGGTGCCAACGTTCTGGTGGCTATTTTTTCCGAGCAGGAATCGCAGGCGGTCTATTTTCTCAAGACTCAGAACATCTCCCGCCTGGACGTGGTCAACTACATCACTCACGGCATATCCAAAGTCGAGGACGGTGACGACGACAGCGGCCCAGAGCGAGAGTCCGCGCCCACGGAGGCGAGTGGCGAGGAGGGCGACAAGAATCCTCTGGATACCTACGCCACAAATCTGAATGAAGAAGCCCGGGATGGACGCATCGATCCTCTGATCGGCCGCACGTCGGAAGTAGAGCGGGTGATTCAGGTCTTGGCTCGGCGGCGGAAAAACAATCCGTTGCTGGTGGGTGAAAGCGGCGTCGGTAAAACGGCTATCGCCGAGGGCCTGGCCAAGCTCATAGAAGATGGTGAAGTCCCTGAGATGCTCGAGAACGCCGTGGTGTACTCCCTGGATCTCGGTGCCCTGCTTGCCGGTACGAAGTACAGAGGTGATTTCGAAAAGCGCTTCAAAGGGCTTCTTGCGGAGCTGAAGCGACGTGATGGGGCCGTCCTCTTTATCGATGAGATCCACACGATCATTGGTGCGGGTGCCGCCTCTGGCGGGGTTATGGATGCCAGCAACCTACTTAAACCTTTGCTGACGTCTGGCAAGCTGCGGTGCATAGGATCGACGACGTTTCAGGAATACCGTGGCATCTTCGACAAAGATAAGGCCCTCAGTCGACGCTTTCAGAAGATTGACGTGCTGGAACCCAGCACCGATGACGCCTACAAGATTCTCAAGGGCCTCAAGTCTCGCTTCGAGGAGCATCACGGCCTGCGTTACACGGATCAGGCCCTGCGGGTTGCCACGGACTTATCAGCTCGCTACATCACAGACCGCTTTTTGCCGGACAAAGCTATCGATGTCATTGATGAGGCGGGGGCCTATCAGCAGTTACAACCCCCATCGCGACGCAAGAAGGTCGTTGGCAAACACGATGTGGAAGCCGTGGTAGCAAAGATTGCGCGTATCCCTCCCAAGTCCGTCAATCGCAACGACAAGGAAGTGCTGCAAAAGCTCGAGAGCAACCTGCGTATGGTAGTGTTCGGGCAAGACGAGGCGGTGTCCAGCCTATCGACGTCTATAAAGATGGCGCGGGCGGGCCTGCGAGGCGGCGACAAACCCATCGGCTCGTTCCTCCTTGCGGGGCCTACGGGTGTCGGCAAAACCGAAGTCACCCGGCAGCTTGCGAAGATTCTCGGTCTGGAGCTCATTCGCTTTGATATGTCCGAATACATGGAGCGGCACACGGTATCCCGCTTGATCGGTGCGCCCCCGGGTTACGTGGGATTTGATCAGGGGGGGCTGCTCACCGATGCGGTGACCAAACACCCCCATGCGGTGGTGCTCCTGGACGAGATCGAGAAGGCTCATCCGGAAGTCTTCAATCTGCTTCTGCAGGTCATGGATCACGGGACCCTTACGGACAATAACGGCCGCAAAGCTGACTTCCGCAATGTCATTTTGGTTATGACCACCAATGCCGGCGCCGAAAGCATCAGTCGTCGCTCCATAGGTTTTACCGCCCAGGATCATTCCAGCGATGGTATGGAAGCCATCAACCGGCTCTTTACTCCTGAATTCCGTAACCGTTTGGACAACGTGGTGCAGTTCCAGCCCCTTGGTGAGGACATCATTCTCACGGTGGTAGACAAGTTCCTCGCCGAACTTCAGGGACAGCTCGATGAAAAACGCATCACTCTGGATGTGGATGAAGATGCTCGGCTGTGGCTTGTGGAGAAAGGCTACGACAAGCACATGGGCGCGCGGCCCATGGATCGGGTGATCCAGGAGCACATCAAAAAGCCTCTGGCGGAAATGGTTCTCTTTGGGCCGCTGGCCAGTAAGGGCGGCACGGCTCTGGTGCGCCTCAACGCCGCCGGAGACGATCTGGAAGTTCGGGTTGCCGAGGCGGAAGATTCCGAGGAAGGAGAATTGGCCCTGTCTTAAGGGCGGGCGAGCCTGATCGTGTATGGATCAAGGCCAGACGAGGTCCAGGTCCAAGAGAGTCTCGGGGTCAGGCCTCTTTGAAGCCCTCGTTTGGCTGAAGCCCTGGCGTGGTGGCTGTGGCTGCGGGAGGGGTGCTAGAACCCCAGAGTAACTGCGCTTAGCGCTCGCGGTAAGTAATACGGCCCTTGGTGAGGTCGTAAGGTGTCAGTTCAACGCGAACCTTGTCGCCGGTGAGAATGCGAATGTAGTTCTTGCGCATTTTTCCAGAAATATGCGCGGTCACCACGTGGCCGTTCTCGAGTTTTACTCGAAAAGTTGTGTTGGGCAGGGTGTCTACAACCTCGCCTTCCATTTCAATTTGATCTTCTTTGGCCATGCATTCGCGTCTGCGGAAAAAAATGAGGGCGCATTCTGCCCCAAATGCCTGCTTACCGCTATAGGAAAAATATCCACTTCAGGCGGCTTGTTACCTTGGTCTGGTGGAGGGTAGCGGAGCCCTTGAGCCTCAGTAGGACTCGATAAGTCCTTCCGGATCTCGCTGCCACTGATTCCCAACGAGAACCTCAAGGGGTTGGTAATCCGCCTTGTAGGCCATCTTGCGGCAATTGCGGATCCAGTAGCCTAGATACACGTACGGTAACTGCCGGGTTCGGCAATGCTCGACCTGCCAGAGAATGGCAAAGCGCCCGGGGCTGCGAGCTTCTTCATCGGGGTCGTAGAAGGTGTAGATCGCCGATAAGCCGTCGAGCATGAGATCCGCCACGGCGATGGCTACTAAACGCCCATCGTCGCGAAATTCAAGGTATTCGGTGCAACCCCAGGGGTTATTGAGAAACGACTCGAACTGATCGCGATCCGGTGGATACATGTCGCCGTCGGCGTGGCGAGCCCGGATGTAGCGGTCGTAAAGCTCATAGGCCTCGTCACTGGCGATGGATTTGCAGCTCCTTACGTCCAGGTCTCGATTTCGTCGCAAGCAGCGCCGCTGGGCGCGGTTGGGCTTAAAGTCCGCGACGGGAATGCGTGCGGGGATGCAGGCATTGCAATGGCTGCAATGGGGTCGGTAGATGTGATTGCCGCTGCGCCGAAAGCCCAGGAGTGACAGATTGCTGTAGAGGGTCTGATCGACGGGCTGGCGCGGGTCGATAAACAGAGTCGTGGCTTCTTCGCCTTCCAGGTAGCTACACCGATGGGGGTAGGTGGTGTAAACCTTGAGGTCGCGCAGCGATGATGTCACAGAAGTTTCCCGCAGCTCCGTGGCAGCGTCCAGGGGGCTCCCTGAGGCTGTCGATTAGTTTGCGCAAGTCGTTTCTCAAAGTCTACTCGGGGGAGCAAGCGTGCCCCGAGACTGTTCAGATGTTCTGTTTCCACCTGACAATCGATGAACTCGGTGTTGCGCTCCCTAAGGAGATGCACGAGGGCTACGAGGGCGATCTTCGACGCATCGGTAACCCGCGCGAACATGCTCTCACCGAAAAACACGCCACCGCGATGGACGCCATAGAGACCGCCAACGAGCCTGTCGTTTTGCCATACCTCAACCGAGTGAGCCCACCCCAGGCGATGCAATTCTCCGTAAGCGTCTTGCATGGAGTGATCGATCCAGGTGCCATCTTGGTCCGGTCGTGGCTCGGCACAGGCTTCCATAACTTCGGCAAAGCATTGGTCGGCGGATAGCGTAAAGCCGTCGCGACGGAGGGTTTTGCGCAGCGAGCGCGAAACGTGAAGCTCATCGAGGAAAAGCACGGCCCGGGGGTCTGGACTCCACCAGAGCACTGGCTGGGGGGCTTCGTACCAGGGAAAGATACCGCGATCGTAGGCGGCCAGCAGGGTGGGTACATCCAGATTCCCACCCGCCGCCAGAAGCCCGTTGGGGTAGGTTAGCGCCTGTTCCGTAGCCGGGAAGGCCTCACCAGGCTCCAAATAGGTGAGGAGGGCCACGGGGGACCGCTAGGCCGCCTGTTGCTCCAGTTCATCGAGATACTTTTCCGCATCCAGCGCGGCCATACAGCCGAAGCCGGCCGAGGTCACCGCCTGGCGATAGATGTGATCCCCAACATCGCCAGCGGCAAACACTCCAGGGACGCTGGTCGCCGTGGCGTTACCTTCCGAGCCACTGCGGATCGTGATATAGCCGCCTTCCATGGCCAACTGGTCTGCGAAAATATCGGTGTTTGGCTTGTGGCCAATGGCGATGAACACGCCGGCCAGCGGCACCTCTTCATCCCCGGAGCCGTCCACGGCGCGGATGCGCATACCCGTCACTCCGGATTCGTCTCCGAGAACCTCATCAAGGACGTGATTCCAGCGAATCTCGATCTTCCCCTCGGCTTCCCGTGCAAATAGTCGATCTTGCAAAACCTTTTCGGCCCGGAGGCTGTCCCGGCGGTGCACGAGAATCACTTTCTCGGCGAGGTTGGCCAGGTACAAAGCTTCTTCAACGGCGGTATTGCCGCCGCCGATGACGGAGACACGCTTATTGCGGTAGAAAAAGCCGTCGCAGGTGGCACAGGCGGAAACGCCCTTACCCAAAAACGCATCCTCGCTGGGTAGACCGAGGTATTGAGCCGATGCGCCGGTGGCGATAATCAGCGCATCACAGCTGTACTCGGAGCTGCCTGTGAGCCGCAGAGGGCGGGCCTTGAGGTCCACGGATTCGATGTGATCGAAGATGACCTGAGTGCCGAAGCGCTCTACATGTTCGAGCATGTTTTGCATAAGCCCGGGTCCCTGGAGGTCCGCCGCACCGCCAGGCCAGTTCTCTACCTCGGTGGTGGTGGTCAGTTGCCCCCCCTGCTGCATACCGGTAATCACCACGGGATCGAGGTTGGCGCGGGCTGCGTAGACCGCTGCCGTGTAACCTGCGGGTCCAGAACCCAGTATGATCAGCTTGTGATGTTGAACGTCGGCCATGATTTGCGGGTCTCACTTCGTGTAGAGGTCATCGGCGCGTTGCTCTGCCGATCTATGCTGCCGGTCTATATGGGGGCGAGGTCAGCAATTTCGAGGGCGAGCAGCCAAGGCGCGCATGGTAATTCATGGATTCGCCCACCGCAAAGATCATAGCCTTATGAAGAAATAACCATAAGCTATTGAATAATTTAGAGAACCTGTAGAAACTACCCCTTTCCAGAGAAGCCCGTAGAAGCCTGTGTCGCGAAGCCCATCCCGAAGCCAATCTCGTAGCGAGCCCCCCGCGAAGGCGTCCCCACGACTGCGCGAAGGTCTGTTGATTGCTGTGGTCGCGATCTGTGCCTACCTGCTGGTCAGCTTAAGCAGCTACACACCGGCCGATCCGGGTTGGTCCGCCACGGGAAGTGGCGCGGCCGTACGCAATCTCGGTGGGCCGGCCGGGGCCTGGCTTGCGGATATCTGTTTTTCCCTGGTCGGATATCTGGCTTACCTCTTTCCACTAATGCTCGCCTACCGCGCTTACCTGTTGTTTGCCGAGCGCGAGAAGCCCCGGGCCTTTTCCTCTACGGTGCTGTCGATTCGAGTACTGGGCTTGCTCCTGGTGATGACCTCGGGCACGGCCATTGTCGCGCTGAACATGGGGCCTTCGGGTGCTCTTCCTCAGGGCTCCGGGGGCATCGTTGGTCAGGCCATCGGTGGGGCCATGAACAGCGCCTTCAACGCCTTTGGCAGCCGCTTGATTTTGCTTGCCGTATTTTTGTTTGGGATGACGATTTTTACCGATTTGAGCTGGCTGCGGTTGATGGACCGCCTCGGCGCCCTGACCCTCGAGGGGGCTTCTCGGGCCCACAGAGCCAGCGTCGGCCTATGGGATCAGGCAAAAGATCGACGGGCTCGCGAAAAACAACTCGCGGCGCGACGTCAGGTTATCGATCAGCATGTCGAGAAAGAGAAGAAGCGCAAGCCACCAAAGATCAAGCCCCTCAAGCCCCCGCCGGAGAAGTCTGATCGGGCCGAGCGAGAGAAGCAGGTTCCCCTGTTTGATGCCCCCGTTACCGGTGAGCTGCCTCCCCTGGAACTCCTGGACCCCGATACACGGGATCCAAGTCTGGGGTACTCACCCGAGGCTTTGGAGAAGCTCTCCAAATTACTGGAACTCAAGCTCGCTGATTTTGGCGTGACCGCCGAGGTCACCGCGGTGTATCCGGGCCCGGTAATCACTCGCTTTGAACTGCAGCCTGCGGCTGGCGTAAAAGTGTCGCGTATCTCCAACCTGGCAAAGGATCTGGCCCGCTCCCTGGCGGTGATCTCAGTGCGCGTGGTAGAGGTTATCCCCGGCAAGAGTGTCGTGGGCATCGAGATTCCCAACGAACACCGGGAAATCGTCAACTTCCGCGAGGTCTTATCGTCGCGCGCCTTTGACCAGTCCAAATCGGCGCTCACCCTGGCTCTCGGTCACGATATTTCCGGCCAACCGGTGGTGGCCGATCTCGCGCGGATGCCCCATTTGCTTGTGGCCGGGACCACGGGATCGGGGAAATCCGTGGGCGTGAATGCCATGCTCCTGTCGCTGCTGTACAAATCGACCCCGGCCGATGTGCGTCTGATTCTCGTGGATCCCAAGATGCTCGAGCTTTCGGTTTACGACGGTATCCCACACCTGCTTACACCGGTGATCACCGACATGAAGGACGCCGCCAACGGTCTGCGGTGGTGCGTGGCGGAAATGGAACGCCGCTACAAGCTGATGGCGGCGCTCGGTGTGCGCAATCTCGCGGGTTACAACCGCAAAATCGCCGATGCGGAGAAAGGCGACACGCCTCTCATCGACCCTCTGTGGACGCCGGATCCCTTATCTATGACACCTGTGGATGAGCAGGTACCCCCGAATTTGGAGGTGCTGCCGTCTATTGTTGTTGTGATCGATGAGTTTGCCGACATGATGATGATCGTCGGCAAGAAGGTTGAAGAACTCATCGCTCGCATTGCGCAGAAGGCGCGCGCCGCAGGCATTCACCTGATCCTCGCCACACAGCGACCCTCCGTGGATGTCATCACCGGGTTGATAAAAGCCAACGTGCCAACCCGCATTGCCTTTCAGGTCAGCTCCAAGGTTGACTCTCGAACGATTCTCGATCAGGGCGGTGCCGAGCAGCTCCTTGGGCACGGCGACATGCTGTACTTACCCCCGGGCAGCGGCTTGCCCAATCGCGTCCACGGCGCCTTTGTCTCCGATGATGAGGTTCACCGGGTAGTTGCCGATTGGAAACGACGGGGAGAACCGGCGTATATCGAGGGGCTCCTTGATGAGGGCAGTAGCACACCGGTAACTGCGGGGGAGCTTCAATCGGATGCGGGCGATGGTGATGATGAGAGCGACGCTTTATATGACGAGGCGGTGCATTTCGTCACCAAGAGTCGTCGCGCGTCGATTTCCAGCGTGCAGCGGAAACTGCGCATCGGCTACAACCGCGCGGCGCGACTGATCGAGGCCATGGAGGCCGCCGGGGTGGTCACAGAGATGGGCTCCAATGGGCAACGGGAGGTGTTGGCACCTCCACCGGTGGAAGACTGAATTGTGAAAGAGTTCGTGTACCCTGGACGAGGCTGTCGCCGAGTCTCTCTTCTAGTCCTCTTCTGGATTGGCCTCATATTCGCTCCCGCGACCCTGGGGCAGGGCGGCAATGACGCCTTGTGGGAAAAGCTGTCGGCCTTTGATCAGACTCAGGGCAAGTTCCTTCAGGAGTTGTACAGCGAAGAAGGTGAGCTGTTGGAGCGCTCTACGGGTCAGTATGCGGTGCTTAAACCCGGTTTTTTCCGCTGGGAGATCGAATATCCAGATCGCCAGCGCATTCTCGTTGGTAACGATGTCATATGGCATTACGACATAGATCTCGCCACGGCGACCCAGCGCGCGGTGCGTAGCGCTGATGAGTTTTTCGCCCTGGATCTCCTCACCAGCGACAGCGCCTCGCTGAAAGAGCGTTTCGAGGTGCAGGCTCTTACAGATAATCGGTATCGCCTGCTGCCCACCTATCCTCAGGCCGGTTTCGTCGCCGTAGAGTTGGGCTGGCGTGATGGAATGCTGGTTGCTATGGACATTCGCGATCGAAGCAATCAGCAGATTCGTCTTTCCTTGACACCAGAATCCGATACGGAGGCTTTGGCGCCGGCGGACTTCAGCTTTGTGCCTCCCGAAGGGGTGGACGTGTTTACGGATTCTCCACTGTGACGCTACACCCGCTGTACCCGCTTTTCCGTGGGAGCTGCCCTGGGAACTGCCCGGAGCACCGCCTGGGGTCTGCCTCGATCTCGTGAGCGGTGATCTGTTTGCGAGCGATGTACCCGTAAGCCAGCCCCTGGCGGCGTCCCTGCGACCGATACAAGCGGGAGATTTTGTCGGTCAGCATCACCTCCTGGAAACCGGTAAGCCCCTGCGACGCTGCCTCGACGGCGAGCCGCTGCACTCGATGATCCTTTGGGGGCCGCCGGGCGTGGGGAAAACCACCCTCGCTCGTCTGCTGTGCGAGGCCGCCGATCTGCGAATGCTGACGCTCTCTGCGGTAATGGATGGCGTCAAGGCCATACGCGACGCTGTCGCGGTCGGGGAGGCAGAGCGCGCCGCAGGACGGCAGTGCGTGCTGTTTGTCGACGAGGTTCATCGATTCAACAAGGCGCAACAGGATGCGTTTCTTCCCTTTGTGGAGAATGGCACGCTGACTCTCATCGGTGCGACTACGGAGAATCCGGCCTTTGAGTTGAATTCGGCTCTTCTGTCGCGGGCGCGGGTGTATCGCTTGCAGCCCCTTACGGATGAAGATCTTGCGGCCATTTTGCGTCGCGGTGAAGGCTCCCTGGAGATGCAGTTGCTTGAAGACCAGCGGAACCGTTTGGCGGCGGCCGCCGATGGCGATGCCCGTCGGGCGCTGAATCTCCTTGAACTGGCTCATAGCCTTGTTGATGCTTCTGGTGCCCTACCCGCCGACGCCCTGGAGGAAGTATTGCGGGGCCCAACCCGGCGCTTCGACAAGGGAGGGGACGTCTTCTACGATCAGATCTCCGCCCTCCACAAGGCCGTACGCGGTAGCTCTCCCGATGGAGCCTTGTACTGGTATGCGCGGATGCTCGACGGGGGGTGTGATCCTCTTTATATCGCCCGGCGAGTTATTCGTATGGCCAGCGAAGACATTGGCAATGCAGACCCTCGGGCTCTTTCCCTGAGTCTGGACGCCTGGCAAACCCTGGAGCGTCTAGGTAGCCCCGAGGGAGAATTGGCTCTGGCCCAGGCTCTGGTGTATCTGGCCAGCGTTCCCAAGAGCAACGCGGTTTACAAGGCGTTTAAAGCCGCCATGCGCGCTGTGGAGGAGGGTGGTTCCGACGAAGTCCCTCTGCACCTGCGCAACGCCCCGACGAAGCTGGCCAAAGCCGAAGGTCATGGGGCCGACTATCGCTATGCTCACGATGAACCCGGGGGCTTCGCCGCCGGTGAATGCTATCTTCCCGAAGCGCTGAAAGACCAAAAATTCTACGAGCCGTCGCCCCAGGGGCTCGAAGGCAAGATACGAGCTCGCCTGGAGGAGCTGCGACGCCTCGATCGCGAGTCTTCACGACAACGTTATCCCCGCTAGCTCCCTGCGCTGCTTTTGCGCGCGAGGGCTGGCCTCCGTACAATCCGCGCTTTTCACCATCGCTTGATCATGCACCATTTGCTTTTTATTGCGCTGGGTGGCGCGGTGGGTGCCGTTGCTCGCTATGGATTGTCCACCACCGTGCACAGCCTCTGGAGCGGCGCCTGGCCGCTGGGCACCCTCCTGGTTAATGGCGGTGGATCGCTGCTCATTGGTATGGTGTTTGTGCTCCTGGAACGCTCCGTTCTCCATGGGGATTGGAGGAGCGTGTTAATGGTAGGTTTTCTCGGTGCTTTCACCACGTTTTCGACCTTCTCCCTGGAGACCGTCGAGCTTTGGATGCGTGGGTCTACGGGCACGGCCATCGCCTATGCGCTGGGGAGCACCTGTGTGTGTGTCGCCGCTGCGGCGATAGGGATAGTCCTGACCCGGGGCCTGCTCGCGGGCACCTAGGGCGCGGTATTTTAGACAGGAATTAGTGTTTCATGCTCGATATCAGGGAAGTCAGAAAAGACCCACAGACCGTGGCCCAGGCCTTGGCCAAGCGCGGATTTGTGTTTGATGAAGAGACCTTTGCGGCCCTGGACGCCCGGCGTAAGGCGGCCGATATGTCCAGTCAGCAATTGCTCGCGGAGCGTAAATCCGCCAGCAAGAAAATCGGTCAACTTGTGGGTGAGGGCATGAGCGTCGATGACGCAAAGGCCAAGGTGGACGAGACCCTCCAGGAGATAGCCCAGCGCCTGACCGAAGCGGAGAACGAGGCGCGGCAGGCCCAGGACGCCATGGCCGAGTTTATGGCGGGAGTTCCCAACCTGCCTGACGCCGAGGTCCCTGAGGGTCTCGAGGAAGATGACAACGTTGTGCTGGCCCACTGGGGCGAGGTACCGGAGCTCTCCTTTGAGGCCCTGGATCATGTGGATCTGGGCAAAGGCCTGGCGGGCATCGACAGTGATCTGGGCAGCAAGATCACCGGTTCACGCTTCACGGTGCTCCAGGGTGGCGTTGCCCAGCTCCACCGCGCGCTTATCCAGTTTATGCTCGATCTACACACGGCGGAGAACGGTTGTATGGAGGTCAATGTGCCCTACATCGTCAATGCCGACTCCATGTACGGTACGGGGCAATTGCCCAAGTTTGCTGAAGAGGCCTTTCGCCTGGATACGGAGCACGAGTTCTATCTTATTCCCACGGCGGAGGTGCCGGTCACCAACATGGCCAGGGATCGGATCTTTGAGGACGAAGAACTGGGCGAGGCCGGCCTTCGCTTTGCCTGCCACAGCCCCTGCTTTCGCAGCGAGGCTGGCAGCTATGGTCGTGACACCCGAGGCATGATTCGTCAGCACCAGTTTGAGAAGGTAGAACTGGTATTTATGGTTCGCCCGACGCAGTCCGAGGCGGCCCTGGAAGCCCTCACGGAGCAGGCCGAAGAGGTCTTGAGGCGTTTGGCCTTACCCTATCGAAAGGTAAACCTGTGCGGAGGCGATCTGGGGTTCTCGGCCCGCCGGACCTACGATCTTGAGGTGTGGCTGCCCGGGCAGGGTAAGTACCGGGAGATTTCCTCCTGCAGCAACTTCGGTGATTATCAGGCGCGACGTATGCAAGCGCGCTGGCGCAATCCCGCCACAGGAAAGCCCGAGTTGCTCCACACCTTGAATGGTTCCGCGCTAGCCGTTGGCCGAACCCTGGTTGCGGTGCTGGAGAACTACCAGCGCGAGGACGGCAGCGTGGCGGTACCCGGTGCCCTGCAACCTTATATGAGCGGACAGACGGAGCTTCTTCCGCGCTGATAGCTCGCGCGCTGGCCCGGCCCTAACCCATGGATTTTCTGCCCATCAATCTGCGGCTCCGGGACCAAGCTGTGGTGCTGATCGGCGCAGGCGTGATTGCCGCCCGGAAAGCGCGCTTTTTGCTGGGAGCGGGGGCGAAACTCACGGTTATCGCTCCTCGGCAGGAATCTGCTTTTGCGGCCCTGGGCCAGGAATATGACTTCCGCTTCGAGGCGCGGAGCTACGCCTCCGGTGATCTCGCTGATGCCGTAATGGTCATTGCCGCCACCCCCCATCGATCCGTCAACGAAGCGGTTTATCGTGAGGCCCGCGAGCGCGGTATTCCCGTGAATGTGGTGGATTCTCCGGATCTTTGTAGCTTTATCTTTCCGGCCATTGTCGACCGCTCGCCCCTGACCGTGGCGATCAGCAGCAGTGGCGCTAGCCCCGTGCTGGCTCGCTCCGTGCGCAGCCGTATTGAGGCCATGCTTCCCGCAGCGACAGCGGAGGTCGCCCGTTTTTGCCGTCTGCATCGAGATCGTATTCGCGCAGCAGCGACCGGGGAAGATGATCGACGCCGCCTTTGGGAACAGGTCATCGACGGTCCCATCGCGCAACTCATCTTGAGTAATCGATGGCAGGCGGCGGAACAGGCATTGGCGGAATTGTTGGAGTCTCATAAACCCGCCACGGTGGGTGAGGTTTATCTCATCGGGGCGGGTCCTGGCGATCCCGAGTTGATGACTTTCAAGGCGCTGCGTTTGCTCCAGCGCGCCGATGTGGTACTCCACGATCGACTGGTCAATCCAGAAATTGTTGCCATGGCGCGGCGGGACGCGGAAAAGCACTATGTGGGCAAGCGCCGCTCTGAGCACAGCGTGCCCCAGGATAAGATCAATGAGACCCTCGTCGCCCTGGCCCGTGAGGGTAAATTTGTAGCGCGCCTTAAAGGCGGTGACCCCTTCGTGTTTGGGCGCGGCGGGGAAGAAATCGAAGAATTGGCCCAAGCCGGGATTCCGTTTCAGGTGGTTCCGGGCATCACCGCGGCGAATGCCGCAGCTTGCTACGCCGGTATTCCTCTGACGCACCGCGACTATGCTCAATCGGTGCGCTTCGTGACGGGGCATACCAAGGACGGCAAGCTCAGTCATCGTTGGGAGGACTATCTCAGCGAGAGCGAAACCCTGGTTTTTTATATGGGCCTGGTTGGTTTAGCAATCATATGCGAGGAACTGCAGCGTGCGGGGCGTGCAGCCGATACGCCCATAGCACTGGTCGAAAGAGCCACGTCACCCCAGCAACGTTTGATCACGGGTACGCTCGCCACCATGCCCCAACTGGTGGAGCAGGTGAAGCCGCAACCTCCGACCCTGATTATCGTGGGTTCTGTGGTTGATTTGGCCGCGCGCCTACGCTGGTACGGCAGCGGCTGAGGGTTCCCACATCAGTGTTTCAGACACCGGGAAAAACATGGCTTCGACGCTGGCTACCCATGATGCTGTGGATGCTCCTAGCCCTTTCCGTAGGGAAGCTTATCCAGCCGCGACTCGCCCTGGGGCCGACCCTGTCGCTCCTGGACTCGATGCAGCCGTGGACAAGCTCGGCGAACATGGAAGGTCGTGTTGGGAGTAACACGCTCAATTGGCAGGCCCAGGGTGCGGGGCCCCACACGGCATCACGAGGCATCCCTCTGGCGCCGGAAAGCGAGTTCATTGCGGTACGGTCGTGCACTCATGGAGGGCTCGCGCCCGGTGTGGCGGAGGTTTTTCTAGCGTCGGTTCGACACGGCCAATTGGACTTCAATCGCCAGTACAGCTTAAACATGATTTATGGAAACCCAACCGGGGAATGCCGAGAAGAAGCTTTTCCCAGGCGCCCCGGCGATGGATTGGCTCTGCTACAGATTCAACTTCCCGAGGCTGCCGGCGCCGCATGGACAACCCTGACCGTTACCCCCTTGAAGGAAAACCCCGTTTGGCGCTGGACGAGGCTGGGAATGCTAGCGATGGGCCTGATGCTCCTGACCTGGAGTTTAAAACCTTATCTCGCTTTGCAGCCCTGGTACTTGTCCTGGATGGGGCTGCTTGTGGTGAGTGGAATTCTTTTTGGATGCTGTGTGAGCGTAAGCCTGAAAGCCGATATCTACGAGCTAATCACGGGCGGGCGAGTGTTAAGCGCCACACGGCCCGTTGAGGAATTGCTCCTCCTGGCCTTTCCCATTGGGGGCTTCTCGATCTTTACCTATCTTCACGCGGTGTTTTTCGCCGGCGCGGCGTTTTTTCTAGGCCTCTGCTACCGGCAGGCCTGGACGGACCTTCTATTGCTAGCCATGGTCACGGAAATGCTGCAGGTTTTTGTGCCCGGTCGAGGACCGGGCGTGTCAGATATGCTTGTGGATTGGAGCGGGGTAGCCCTGGGTACGCTTCTAGTTGTTTTGCTTCGGCGCAGTCAACGCGTACGCCTGTTTCTGCAACAGCAGGGAGTCGACAAGAATGCTCCCGGCTTCTGACAGCAGTACGTCCTCGCTGGCGAGCTCTTCTTGACTGAGGGGTGATTCGGCCAGATCTTGCTCGGTTAACTCGGAGTTGTTGACCACCTCTGATGCCGCCACGGATTCCCCGTCGTTTTCCTCGCCGTCAGTTTCAACCTGGGCAAGGGTGTCTTCCTCTTCGCTGCTTTCGTCTAGCTCATCCAAGGAGGCGACAGGTTCTTCGCCGAGGGCCAGGCGTCGTCGATTCTCGATATCCAGAGCCCGAGCCTCCCGTTGGGCTCGCTCTTCTCTCCGCACGGCTTCGTTGAGAGACACGCTATCGATATTACGATTCTCCTCGGCAACGGCGAGCTGGTCCTGGAGATACTGAAACTCAGGGTTGTCGTTGCTACGCTCACCGAAGACTTCGATAAGTTGCGGTACGAGAGTGTCGACGTTGCTGTAGCGCCGGTGGCGAACAGGGTTGATCTGATCCCAGTCCAGGGCTCGATCCAAGGATGATTCACCGATTTGTTCCGGGTCGTACAGGGAGGGAAACTCGATGTCAGGTACCACGCCGCGGTGCTGGGTGCTATCGCCGGAAATACGATAGAACTTGCTCTCGGTGATTTTTAGTTGACCCTCGGTCAGGGGGACCATGGTCTGCACCGTACCTTTACCGTAGGAGCGGTCGCCAACGACCAGACCTCGGCGATAATCCTGGATGGCACCGGCGAAGATTTCTGAGGCAGAGGCAGATAGGCGATTGATCATGACCATAAGCGGGCCGTCGTAGTAGTTCCCGCGCAGTCGCTTGCCATCGCGCCAAACGCGCCGGGAGGAGTGGCGTATTTGCACCGTGGGGCCATACTCGATAAATAGCCCAGTCAGTTCGTTGGCTTCCTGGAGCGAACCACCGCCGTTATTGCGCAGGTCAATGATCACGCCAGCGACGTCTTCTTCCTGCAATTCTTCCAGGAGCTCACGCACGTCTCGCGTGGTGCTTTTGTAGTTCTCATCGCCGCGACGCATTGCTTCGAAGTCGATGTAGAAGGTTGGAATATCGATGACCCCCAAACGAGTGACGTCGCCGTCTCCGTTGGGAACCTCAATGATTCTTTTCTGTGCTGACTGTTCTTCGAGCTTGACCTTGTTCCGTACGATCTCTATGACCTTGCGCTCCGCATCGGCGCCCGCTTTCGCGGGCAACACCTGCAGGCGCACCCTCGAACCCTTGGGCCCGCGAATGAGCTGAACCACTTCGTCCAGGCGCCAGCCGATCACATCCTCGAAGTCACCTTCATCCCCCTGGGCAACTGCGACGATCCGGTCCGAGGTTTTCAGCTGTCCTTGCTTATCGGCGGGACCGGCGGGAACGATGCGAGCGACTCGCGTGTATTCATCCTCCCGGGACAGCACCGCGCCGATGCCCTCTAGGGACAAACGCATGCTGATATTGAAGTTCTCCGAGCGACGGGGAGAGAAATAATTGGTGTGGGGGTCGTAGAGCTCCGTGAGTGCATTGGCGTAAAGCTGGAAAGCGTCCTGGGCGTTGTACTGCTGTACGCGATCGAGCTGGTTGCTGTAGCGTCGCTCCAGTGTTTCGATGATTTCATCTTCGGGTTTGTCCGCCAGGCGCAGGTTTAGGGCCTGATTCTTCAGCTGCAAACGCCAGCGCTCATCGAGTTCCGTTGCATCTTCGGCCCAGGCCAGGTTTTCCGTATCCAGGCTGTAGCGCTCATCAATGGTGAAGTCCATGGCTCCCACGAGCTCTGGAAGGTCCTCAACAACCTGCTCTAGGCGACCAATCAACAGTTGATGGAAGCGGTTAAAGATCGAAAATCCCGCATCGAGGTTCCCTTTCGTCAGGGCCTCGTCCATGGAGCTTCGGTAAATCTCAAAATCCGCGATGTCGGCGGTGGTAAAGAACATGCGTCCACCGTCCAGACTGTCGAGGTAGTTGTCCAGATGGGCGGAAGAGAGCGTGTTGTCGTACTTGAGCTTTGAATAGTGCCTCTGCTCCAGCTGCTCGATGAGCTCCACCACCGTTTCCTGTTGCTCTTCGCTGTAGTTGATCAGCGCGTAACTCGGCAGCGCTGCGATCAGCCCTGTGGCTAGTAGCAAAGCAAGAAGAAGCTGGGACCAAAGCTGCGGTTTCTGTTCACGGTGCCTTAAGGCGACGGACGGAGCCGGCGTTGGGACAGTGAAGCTAGAGCGGATTAGGGGAGCAACGGATATATGCACAGAGCGTAACCTTGATTAAGAACTTGTCCTCAATTCCCGAAAAACCGGCTACGGGGATCGCTATAGGGAGTCGTCATTAGGAATGGGTTTAAAACTCGCTGTGAGTTGTTGTTATTTCGATAGCCTGTCGTGCTTGATAGTCATGGATATCTGCTTTGGTGGGCATTTGTCAGCTGATGCACCGGATGTCCCCCCAGGGCAACTTTTGGTCGCCCCTGGAGTGTAACCCGCTTATCGAGGCGGTCAAACGGGTCCCTTGCCGATGAAAAAGCTCACACTAACCTGCAATCGGTAACTGAGATAGCCGGACTGGTAGCTTTCTGCCTGCGGACTCATGGACGCTTCGTCGGCAGTCATCATTGCCATGCGTTCCATACCCATGGGTTTTGGCACGGGCGTTTCATACACGGACACGCTCAATACGGGGCCCAGGGTTTCGTCCAAGGTGTCGGCAATAACCGCAGCACGCTCACGGGCATTCGCCGAGGCAGCGGCAAGTACCTGGCGATAAATGGCCTCCCGGTTCTGGAGTCCCAGGCGTGGAGCCTGAATTCGATTTACCCCGGCATCGGAGAGGGCCGTGATCAGTTCGCCAAGCCTATCCAGATCCAAAAGCCGCACCTCCATGGTGCGAGTGACACGGTAGCCTGTGAGCTCTTGCTTCCGCTGCTCTTTCAGCCACTGGTATTGGGGGGCAACGTTAAGTCCCGTGCTATCGATATCTTTTTTAGCGATGCCCAGCTTTTCCATCAGCTTTAGGGCTTTGGCGGTAGTGGCATCGGCCTCTCGCCGGGCCACGGCGGCGTTGACGTCTTCCGTAACCACCTCCAGGCTCAGCATGGCCATATCCGGTGCAACCCGTTGCTCGGCTTCGCCAACGACGCTGATACTGCGCGGAGCATGGTTTTCCGCCAACGTGGGGAACGCGCCAAGGGTAAAGGTTGCGGCGAGCAGTAAAGAGCCTAACCGCAACCTGGGGGATCGACGTTCGAACCTCGACGCAACGGGTGTCGCCAAAGGCGATGCGGAGATGGTCTTTTGGTCTGGCATGCAGGGACTTCCCGGGTGGCTCAGCATTCAGTGTTGTTACTTCTCGGACATCAAAGGTCTCGCTCGGGTTCCGCCGCGGAAAAAACCAACACGGGCGCCTCAGGTAACCAAAGACGTTTCACCCGATTTGTTTGCGTGGCTTCGAGGTCCATGAGAACGGTGTTTCGAAGCCTGGGCGCGCTGTTCGGTGTGGCGGGAATGGAAAAATAGATCCAGGTATCGCGGTGATCCAACTCCATGCCGACGATTTGCGTTTGCGTTGACGGGTTTTCAGGCAAAACCCGGAAATGTTTGTCCAGATACTGCACCAATAGAGCGCGCACCGGGGGCGTGTCTCGGAGGACGGTTTTCGTTCCCGCCAGGGACGTCAGGGCGCGTTCGAGATCCTCGGGGATGACCTTGATAGCCACATCCAAGGTGCCCCCTTGAGACCACTCAAGCTCTGCGTAGCTGCCGTGAAAGGGGTGGGCCCAGAGCGCCTGGGGGATGAGTAGGAAAGCCAGGAGCGCCCTTAACAGGGCCCCGCGTCCCAAGCCTTGAGTTCTTTGAACCCTACGGCGAAGGAACGCTGGCTCCCGGGATGGTGCTATTTGATGATCTGCTTCCACGCTTCTTCGTCGTAGCGGCGCATGGGGTTGGGTTGTTCGCTTTCCTTGAACAGTTGAAAACGGCTGGGACGGATCTGCCGAGGCCAATCGTTATCCGCCTCGTTTGCGTCTGCCGTGCGTCGCTGGGGATCAAACGATATCTGTGTGATCTCCCGATCGCGAATGAACACCTTGGTGACCTTGTCCGCATCCCGTCGCCATATCTCCGCCGGAATCATCAACTCTTCGACACTGTTATCAGCATAGGTAATACGCAGGGGCAGGGGCGTTACGAGCCCGCCTTTATTGAGGAAGGTAACGGCATAGAAGAAGTGGTCTTCCTCCAGAAGGGCGAGTTCGCGCTCCGTTAGACCTTCCTTGAGGCTCTCATACTGGGCGTAATCCCAGGGCGTGACGGCAAATTCGTCATAGCTGTTATAGAAATCTTCCAGGGCAGGGTTCCGATCCACCAGCCGCTGCATGTCCGCGTTGCGGCTTTCGGTAACTGAGGGCTCGCGGGCTTCCTCCTGATCCTTCTGCCAAGCTTTCTCGATGTCGGGGTTTCGCGTGTCGATCTGATAGAGCTGAACGTTATCGATGGCTACATCGACATGTCCGGTGCCATAGAACCAACCGCGCCAGAACCAGTCCAGATCTACGGCGCTGGCATCTTCCATGGTTCGAAAGAAATCCCCAGGGGTAGGGCGCTTGAACTTCCAGCGCTGGGCGTACTCGCGAAACGCGTGGTCAAACAAATCTCGACCCATAACACTCTCGCGAAGAATAGATAAGGCGATGGCTGGCTTGCCGTAGGCGTTGTTGCCCAACTGATATACGGACTCGGAGTTGGTCATGATGGGAACCTGACGGTCACTGATCATGTAGGGAATCAACTGTTCAGGTTCGCCCCGCCGGGACGGGTAGTCTTCCTCCCATTCGTGTTCCGCGAGGGTTTGCAGGAAGCTGTTGATACCTTCGTCCATCCAGGTCCACTGGCGCTCGTCGGAGTTGACAATCATGGGGAAGTAGTTGTGGCCTACCTCGTGGATGATCACGGATATGAGGCCGTACTTGTTCCTTCGACCACTGGTGTCGCCGGGCTTCTGTCGTGTATCCCAATAGGTGCCGTCCTCGTAGGGGCGGGGGCCGTTGAAGGTGATCATGGGGTATTCCATGCCGCCTACGGGGCCATTCACAGAGATTGATACGGGGTAGGGGTAGTCAAAGGTGTAGCGGCTGTACACCTCCATGGTATGGACGATGGCTGGCGTTGAGTACTGACTCCAAAGGGGTTCTCCCTCATTCGGATAAAAAGACATGGCCATGACGTTACGGCCGCCGTTTTTTACCGTTTGTGCGTCCCAAATGAACTTCCGCGAACTGGCAAAGGCCACATCTCGGACGTTTTCAGCGCGAAAGCGCCAGGTCTTCTCTCCTTTGGCGCGCCCGCTTTCATTAGCCTTGGCTTCCTCCGGGGTGACGATGAAGCGCTGGTCGCCAGGCTCCTTCGCCGCGTTGAAGCGTTGCAGCTGTTCGGCGCTCAGGACCTCGTCGGCGTTTTGTAACTCGCCCGTTGCCGCGACGATGTGATCGGCCGGCACGGTGATCGCGAGATCGAAATCACCCAGTTCCAGGGTGAATTCGCCGCTGCCCAGGAATTGCTTGTGTTGCCAGCCCTGGTAATCCGTATACGCGGCTACCCGGGGGTACCACTGGGCAATCTCGTACAGATAGTTGTCGTCGGCGTCGAAGTATTCATAGCCGCCGCGGGCGCTGATGAGCGTCGCGTCAATGATGTTGTGAGACCAGCCTACGCTGAACTTCATGCTGTCGCCCGCCGCCAGGGCGGTGGGCAGGTCGATCCGCAGCATGGTTTTGTTAATGACGTAAGGCAGGTCCGCCCCATCTTCACCGCGGACAAAGGCTATGCGCGTGCCGCCATCGAAGCGTTCCTGCTCCAACATGCTGGCGACGCGGCGGTAGGTCAGCTCTTCAAAGCTGCTTGTGGTCTGCGTCAAGTACGCATCAGAACCCAGGGCATAGCGGTTTTGGTCCAGCTGCAACCAAAGGTAGCTCAGGGCGTGGGGGCTTTTATTGTGATAGGTGATGGTCTCGCTGCCTTCGATGCGCTGCTTGTCATCGTCAAGGCGCACGGTGATCGCATAGTCGGCGCGCTGTTGCCAGTAACCCGGCCCCGGTGCTCCGCTGGCCAAACGGGTTTCCGTGGGCGTGTCGAGGAGATGCCCCAATTGGGCAAAAGCGGCTGCGCCGCCCTCGGCCTGTGCCATGGAGGGTAAGAACCCCGCCAAGACCATAGATAAAGAAAGAAATATCTTTTTAATCATAAGGATAGGACTGTATTCTAAAGTTGTATATTACTTGGTTAAACCGCCGAGTATACCTTCGCTTCACGCCCACGGGTACAACAGACTGTCGCTCCTTGAAGACAATCGACATAATGCTCGCAGACCCGCCATTCATCTCCCGCTCCTGGAGCAGATTCTTTTGGAATTCCCATGTCGACGCTGTTGATGCGCCATGCCGATGTCCTGGTTTGCATGGACGACGCCGGTCGAGAAATCACTGATGGCGCACTGTTTGTCCGCGATGGAGTGATCGAGGTCGTGGGACCCACCAAGGATCTGCCACCGGACCTCGTAGCCAGCGCTGATCGTGTAGTCGACCTTCACGGCAAGGTACTGTTGCCGGGCCTCATCAATACGCACCATCATCTCTATCAAAACCTAACCCGCTTGCTCCGAGAAGCGCAGGACGCACCGTTATTTGGTTGGCTCCAGGTGCTCTATCCCATTTGGGAGCGCCTTACGCCGTATGCGTTTCGAGTCTCAGCGCAACTGGGTGTCGCGGAGCTGCTGCTTTCCGGGTGCACGATGACCGCAGATCACCAGTACATTTTCCCCAATGGGGCGAGGCTGGATGACACTATCGATGCGGTGGCGGAAACCGGTATTCGATTTCACGCTCTGCGCGGCAGCATGTCTGTGGGGGCGAGCCAGGGCGGACTGCCGCCCGATTCCCTGGTGGAAACGGAGGACGAGATCCTCCGAGATAGTGAACGCCTTATTGATCGCTATCACGATGCCAGGCCCCCGTCGCGTTTGCAGATTGCCCTGGCGCCCTGTTCGCCATTTTCCGTAAGTCAGCAGCTCATGCGCGACTCCGCAAGTCTGGCGAGGAGATACGGCGTTCGTCTGCACACCCATCTGGCGGAAAACACCGAAGATGTCGCCTACAGCCGGGAGCGCTTTGCCATGACCCCGGGGGAATATGCGGAGGATCTAGGCTGGACCGGCCCCGATGTATGGCACGCCCACTGCGTCCAGCTCAGTGCCGCCGATATTCGGCGTTTTGCTCAGACGGGGACCGGAGTCGCCCATTGCCCTTGCTCCAATATGCGTCTGGCCTCGGGGATTGCCCCTGTGATGGGGATGCTCCAGGCCGGCGTGCCCGTCAGCCTTGCCGTCGATGGTTCCTCGTCCAATGACAGTGGCCATCTCCTTGCGGAGGCCCGCCAGGCCCTGCTTTTACAGCGGCTTAAAGAAGGCGCGGATGGTTGTCGAGTGCGGGATATGCTGCGTGTGGCGACTCGCGGTGGGGCAAGAGTGCTGGGTCGGGAGGATCATCTGGGGCAGCTCACGGTAGGCTATCAAGCTGACTGCGCCGCATTTTCTGTCGATGACATCTGGCATGCTGGCGCCCTACATGACCCCGTAGCAAGCCTGTTGTTGTGTAACCCGGGTACGGCTGCGTACACCGTGGTGGCTGGGGAGCTATTGGTAGACCAGGGGCGCTTAACGCGCTTTGACCCCGAGCCGATTCAGGCCACCCACCGAACCATGACGCAGCGGCTACTGAACGGCGAGCGCGCTTAGTACGGCCCTGGCAGTTCCGTTCCTGGTGGATACGCCTGGGAGGCACGGGTCAGGACAGCCGCAGCTTTGGGATCTGTCTAGGAGGCAGGCGCTCCCGCCTGCACCCATTGACCGACGATCGCCCGCTCTTCATCAGTCATCTCCGTTTTGTTGAGAAACGGCATGTCGTGAGTATCCACGCTGCGGGCCTTGATGCGTGGTGCCCACTGAATCATCTCTTCCACCGTATCGAGCACAACTCCCCCCGGTGGCGTGGTGAACACGTCGTCGCTTGGATTGGCGCCATGGCAGCTAACGCAACGTTCGCGGATGATGCTCTGGGCACGGGACGCGAGCTCCCCGCTGCCGAGGGTAACGGTGTTCTCAAGGACCACCGGTTTTGGAGCGATGAGCACCGCAAGCAATGCCGTGGCGGCAACCGCAGCGGCAAGAATGATGGGTCGGTTAACGCGGTGATGCCGCAGAATGAAGTATTGCCGCGCCACCGCGGTAATCACCACGATGCACAGAAGCACCAGCCAATTCGCCTTGTGACCATAGGTCATGGGGTAGTGGTTGCTGATCATGATGAACAGCAGGGGTAAGGTTAGATAGGTGTTATGGGTGGAGCGCAGCTTGGCCTTGGCTCCCCAGCGGGGGTCGGAAGCCGAGCCCGCTTCGAGAGCGGCTACAAGCTTGCGCTGACCGGGCATGATTACCATGAACACATTGCCGACCATCAGGGTTCCGATGATCGCGCCAAAGTGAATATAGGCACCTCGGCCGCTGAACACTTCCGTGAGCCCCCAGGCCAGGGCTCCGCCGACGATCAGGAGTACGGCACCCAAAAGCCAGCCATTGCGGGCCAGAGGGCTCGCGCACAAGGCGCTGTAGCCTATCCAGCTACCGACGAGGAAAGTCAGTCCAAGGGCGATGGCTTGGAACTGGCTGAGATCCGCTACCCGGCGATCAATGAGATAGGATTCGGCTCCGAGGTAGTACATGACCGCCAGAAGCAGCATTCCCGTTATCCAGGTGCTGTAGGCCTCCCACTTGAACCAGTGCAGATGGGTTGGCATGGATTCCGGTGCACCGTGGTACTTCGCGACCTCATAGATACCCCCCCCGTGAACGGCCCAGAGATCGCCCTTGATGCCTTTGTCTTTCTTCCACTGGGGTGGCTCTTCGAGGCTATTGTCCAACCAGATGAAATAAAACGAAGCTCCGATCCAGGCAATGCCAGTGATGACATGTAGCCAGCGGAGAATCAGACTGATCCAATCTATGATGTAGCTTTCCATGGGCTAGAGTTGTTCCTAGGGCCGGGGACTATAGCGAAAGTGACGTGTCGGCCACCCGATCGCGATGGTGACGCTGTTGTCCGAGTATCCAGGTCTCGCGAATGACGCGATCGTCACCGAGGGTGGAGAGTACGAACAGGGTTTCAAAGAGGCTCTGGCAAAGAGATAGTCGCCGCTCCAACAAAGGCGTGGCGGCGAGATCGAGAACCAGGAAGTCAGCTTCTTTCCCGGCCTGGAAATTTCCCAGTTCTGCTTCCAAATCCAGCGTCCTCGCACCGCCCAGGGTGGCGAGGTAGAAGCTCTTTAGGGGCGTCAGGCTGTGGCCCTGGAGCTGCTGCACTTTGTAGGCCTCGTCGATGGTTTCCAACAGCGAAAAGCTCGTACCAGCGCCGATGTCGGTACCCAGACCCACGTTTACGCCGTAGTGCTCTGCCTTGTGCAGAGGAAACAGACCGGAGCCGAGAAATAAGTTTGAGGTGGGACAAAACGCGGCGTTCGACTCGGTAGCAGCCATGCGTCGCCATTCGTCATCACTCAAGTGCACACAGTGGGCAAATACGCTCCGCCGACCCAGAAGTCCTGCGTCGTCGTAGCTGTGGAGATAGTGATCGAGGTGTGGAAAGAGCTCTTCCACCCAGGCTACTTCATTGAGGTTCTCCGACATATGGGTGTGGAGGTAAACACCGGGGTGTTCTTGTAACAGCCGACCCGCCGTGTCCAGCTGCTCCGCCGAGGAGGTGGGGGCGAAGCGCGGCGTTACGGCGTAACGAGCGCGACCCCGACCGTGCCAGCGTTCGATGAGCGCCTTACTGTCTTCATAGCTGCTTTGCGCCGTGTCCCGCAGATAGTCCGGTGCATTGCGGTCCATCATCACCTTGCCAGCGATCATGCGCAGATCGAAGGCCTCGGCAGCCTCAAAAAACGCGTCCACGGATTCGGGATGGATCGTGCCAAACACCAGGGCCGTCGTGGTGCCGTTTCGCAATAGCTCCTGGAGAAAGCGCTGCGCAACCTGCTTGGCGTGGGATTTATCGGCGAACTTTGCTTCCGTGGGAAACACGTAGCGATCCAACCATTGCAACAACTGCTCGCCGTGCGCGCCCACAATATCCATCTGCGGATAGTGGATATGGGTATCGATGAAGCCCGGCAGGAGCAGCGCGTGAGGGTGTTCGCGGACCTCGCAGTCGTCGGCGAAACGCGCTAACAATGGCGCCGCCTCACCCACGGCGAGGATCTTGCCGCCCTCCGTGACGAGCGCACCGTCAGGGAAGTATTCATAGCTGTTTTCGGCATCCCGGCTGGGGTCGTCGAGAAAATGCAGTACCGCCGCGCGATGGAGGCAGCGCTTCACGGGGCGAGATCCAGTTGCAGAGGCATGTTCAGGGTTTGTTCATCGCAGTTGTCGCCGGGGCCGATGCGGTCCACGACGACAAAATCTGAGGGTACTTGCAAAGCCAGCAGATAGTGGTGCCACGTGCCACGGTGATAGCTGATGCTCTGGTCGGCCCGGGCCAGAAAAGCGCAGATGGCATTCTCATCCAGTTCCCCGGGTGGGGCGACGACGATGGCATAGGCCTGTCCGCTGGTGTTGATAAAGGCCTGGGAGCCCAGGGGGTGGCGTTCGAGGCAGCGTAATACAAAGGCCCCATCTACGGGCTGGGCGCGAAACAAACTCAAAGCCGCTTCCCCATGTTGGTGAGCGCAATCCACCCGGGCAAGATCGTGATGCCTCTGCGTTCGCCCTTCGTTAATGGGAAACTGCTGGCAGGGACTCTCGCCGTCTATCACATCGCCGAAAGGCGCAAAGGCCTCTGCGGTCAGGGGTACGAGAGTCAGTTTTCGCATTGGTCTTCAGCTGCCGCGATAGGTCGAGTAGCCGTAGGGCGAAAGGAGTAGGGGGATGTGATAGTGCTCACCTCCCGCGCCCAAATTGAAAACCACATCGGCCCAGGGATAAAACACCTCCAGGCTCTGATTGGAAAAGTATTCCGCAGTGGCAAAGTGCATACGGTATGTGCCGGGGGCGAGGACAACGCCGTCTTCCAGTAATCCAGGAACCCGTCCGTCGCTGTTCGTTACCCCGCCGGAAAGGCGTTTCCAGCCGTCGTCTACCTGCTGATATAGGGACAGCTCTACGCCGCTTGCCGGGCAGCCGCGCGCCGTGTCGAGAATATGGGTGGTGATCTGACTCATAGGAGTTTCTCCAGCCGGAGCTGCATGATTTTCCGTTGCTCCTCAGCGGCGATGGTCAGCTCCACGGCTCGATCATTAGCCAGCCGAGCTTCGAGAAGTTCGCACATTTCGCGCGCTGTTTTCCCTGTGGCGCAAACAATAAAGATAAAGCCGAACCGGGCCTCATAGGAGGCGTTGCCTTCTGCCAGGCGGTTGATCACGTCGCCATCTGCGTCGGCCACGCTGGCTTGTTCATGAGCGGCCAGAGACCCGCTGTTAGCGTACTTGGCCTTCAGGGAATCTACATCGCCGATTTTGGGGTGGCCCTCAAAGGCTTCCAACCAGTCTCGCTCCTGGGTTTCCGCCCAGCAACGGTCTGCCTGAGCGCGGAACGCGTCGTCGCTGGCGAAGGGGCGCGCGTCGAGCATGGCCCTCACCCATCGCTCGCTGACGCAGCACAGGAGTAAGGCCTGACGTGCGGCCGCGTCGTCCAACTTGTTGAATTCTGCCAAGCTCATCTCAACGGTCCCAGTCTGCTAACCCCAGAATCCGCAGGCGACTCACGCCCCCGTCGGGATAGATATGCAGGCGCACATGGGTGAATTTTTGTTCCGGGTCACAGACCACTTCCCGACAGAACGTGTGCTCGCGATCGGGACACAGACGGTTTTGGTGAATGATGGGCACCCACTGCGCTTCGTCACCGGGGACGGAGGAATCGGGTTCGTAACAGCCCTCGAGGCTAAATCGATCGGGGTAATTTCCCCGCAGGTGCGCCGTATCCAGCAATACCTTTCGGACCGTGCCGGATCGGCCGAGCTTCAATATGGCCCAGTCGTTGTTTTCATCGCGGCGGCGGCGGGTTTCCCAGCCATCGCCCATGTTCACGCCGCGGCCTGGCATGACCAGATTATCCGTGGAACTAAAGAACTGATCGGAGGCCGCTACGCCACGGCCTCCCATGGCCACGGACGCGAGATCGATGAGTTCTCCGGGCACATAGTTTTCTGGGTCTGGGATGACCTCGCCGTAGGCTCGAAAGCGGGCGACGCCTCCGTCGGGGTAGATGCGGAGGCGCAGATGGGTCCAGCGCTGTTCCGATTCACAGGGAATAGGGTTCTGCTCATCCGGGAGGACTTCCGTTTCGGGGATGATTTCCGTCCACACGGTGGTGGGTTCGGGGTCCAGAGGGACGCTAGTCGCGTCAACGGCCACTCGCAGGGGGGAATTGCCGCGAAAATGGTGCGTATCGACATCGACACCGCGTATGCGACCAGCAAAGCCGAGGCGCAATACGCACCAGTCGTGATCCAGGCCACTGGGCCGGAACTGGCGGCCGAAACTGCGGCGCGATTCCCAGCCATCCATCCATTGGCCTTTTTCGGTGAATTCACCTTCCTTGAAAATGCCGCGACCGGGTTTGACTAAATTGTCGCAGCTGGCAAACCATTGATCCGAGCAATCGATGGCTCGACCACCAACGCGTTCGGCGAGCAGGTTGATATAGCGGAACTGGAAATCATCCATCGCGTCCCGATCAAAATCCGTGTTCATGGGGTATCTAGCTTTAGTTGTTGAGTGTCAGTGATGTTCGCGCCGGACTCCTGCAACTGCTGTCGCAGGGTCTTCCAGGCGGGGCCTTGGGGGGTGTCGCTGGCCGCGCGCTGCGCATGATAAAGCCCTATAAGCTCTGCGGCTACGGCCACGGCAATTTCTGCCGGGCGTTTACCCGGTACGTCGCTGTGACCCACGGGGCAGCGTAGTTTGTCGATGAGGGTAGTCGCCATCCCCCGGTGGGCCAGCCGTAAACGGAAGCGCCGGGATTTGCTTGCGGAACCAATGACGCCGACGTAAGCCGCATCTTCTCGTTCCAGGGCCGCCTGGGCGAGAGCGAAATCCAGGGGATGTTGGTGCGTCATAATAAGGAAGTAACTTCCCGTATCGGCCTGTCGCACAACTCCCACAGGGTCGTCGTCACAAACAATGTGTACACCCCCGGGCACAGGGTCGGGAAACTCGTGAGCTCGACTATCCACCCAGGTCAGACGAATCGGTAGCGTGCTCAAAAGGGGAGCCAAAGCGCGGCCCACATGCCCTGCGCCGAACAAATACACGGCGATGCTCTCTGGTATGAAGCACTCGAACAACAACGTGGTGGCGCCACCGCAGCATTGGCCCAGTTTTTCACCGAGGGGGAAGTTTTCTGTCCATTGGTCTGCAAGACCTTTTTGCAGCATCGCCTGGGCCCGCGACAGAGCTCGATGCTCAAGTTCACCGCCGCCGATAGTGCCGGCAAAACCCGCGGCTTCCACGAGCATTTTTGTCCCAGAGTTGCGAGGTGTTGATCCCCGGGCCGCCAGAACCGTAACGATGACGTAGGGTTCTCCCCGGGTTTCACAGTCCCGCAGGAGCTCCGACCAGTGACGCCTGTCGGCAATCATGAAGTGCTCAGTCCCTGGCGGAGGTGCTCGCAGGCCAGGAGTACCCGCTCCGGTGTGGCGGGCGTGTCGAGGGGTGGATGGACCTGGTAATCCGCGAGGCTTGCCACCGCGTCGCGCAGGGCAGACCAAACGGAGATGGCGAGCATCAACGGTGGCTCACCCACGGCCTTTGAGCGAAAGATAGTCGCTTCGGCATTGGGGCTGTCTGGGAGGAGTTCCACGTTGAAGACCGGCGGCGTGTCGCCGATGGCGGGAATCTTATAGGTTGCGGGCCCCACGGTGGTGAGTCGCCCCTCACCATTCCAGGCAAGTTCCTCACTCGTAAGCCAGCCCATGCCCTGGATGAAGCCGCCTTCGATCTGCCCCAGGTCGATGGCCGGATTGAGTGAGCGTCCCACATCGTGGCAGATGTCGACGCGCTCTACGCGATATTCCCCGGTCAGCGTGTCCACCACAACCTCCGAGCAGGCGGCTCCGTTAGCGAAATAGAAAAACGGGCGACCGGTGCCGGTAGAACGGTCGTAATGGATTTTTGGCGTTCGGTAGAAACCGGTAGCCGAGAGTTGAACCCGATGGAGGTAGGCCAGATTAACGAATTCGGCGAAGCTGAAGTCCTTCTCCCCCACGGACACTTTCCCGGCGTGGAAACGTATCGCTTCTTCGGTCACCCCGAAGTGTTCTGCGGCAAATTTCTGTAGCCGTTCCTTAATCGTTCTCGCTGCCGCCAGGGCGGCCATGCCATTGATATCACTTCCCGAAGACGCCGCCGTGGGAGACGTATTTGGCACCTTGTCGGTTCGGGTCGCCGTACAGCGAATCTGCGCTATATCGATCTGCAGCTCACTGGCGACCACCTGGGCCACCTTCGTATACAAACCCTGGCCCATTTCTGTGCCCCCGTGATTCAGCTGCACACTGCCGTCCGTGTAGACGTGGAGGAGGGCACCGGCCTGATTCAAATGCTGGACCGTGAAGGAAATACCGAACTTCACCGGTGTCAGAGCAAGACCCCGACGGAGAATGGCGTTCTCCCGGTTGAACCCGGTAATGGCCTGTCGGCGCTCGCGGTAGGCGCAAGTCTCCTCCAGGCGTTCCATGATTCGGGGCAACAGCTCTTGCTCCACCGTTTGACCGTAGTGGGTGACATTGCGCTGTCCTTCGCTGGTGTACAGATTGCGCTTTCGTACATCGAGCGGATCCTGACCGGTTGCACGAGCGATGCCATCCATTACATCTTCGATAGCCACCATGCCCTGGGGACCGCCAAATCCGCGAAAAGCCGTGTTGGACACGGTGTGGGTTTTGACCCGGTGACCTTCGACATGAACGTGGGGTATGAAGTAAGCGTTGTCGCTGTGAAACATGGCCCGGTCGACGATCGCATCGGACAAATCCGGTGACATACCACATCCGCCGGCCAACATAAGGTCCAGCCCCTGGAGCGTTCCATCGGCGCTAAAAGCGACGTCGTAGCGGCTAAGAAAATGATGACGCTTACCCGTTGCCTGCATGTCCTCGCCCCGTGCCAGGCGCAGCTTCACGGCTCGGCCCGTGCGTTGAGCAAGGATGGCGGCAAGACAGGCCCACTGATTGGCATGGGTTTCTTTACCACCGAAAGCGCCACCCATGCGCCGGGTATCCACGGTAACTCGATGCATGTCGATACCCAGGACCTCGGCGACAAGCTTTTGTCCTTCCGTGGGGTTCTGCGTGGACGAGTACACCAGCATGCCGCCATCGTCTTCGGGCACGCACAGAGATACCTGGCCTTCGAGATACATTTGCTCCTGGCCGCCAATTCGCAGCTCGCCCTGAAGGCGGTGTTCCGCCTCGGCCAAAGCGGTCGTCACGTCTCCCCGCTGTTGCTCGTGAAGGGGGCGCACAAACAAACCTTGATCCAGACCATCTTCAATACTCAGGCAGGGCGTCAGGGGCTCGTACTCGATTTCGGCCAGCTTCGCGGCCTGGCGCGCTGCGCGATAACTCTCGGCCGCAACCGCAAAGATGACCTGCCCATGAAACTCCACTTCATCACCGACCCCCAAGAGCAGAGGGTCGCCGGGGAAGACCGGTCCAATATCGATATGACCCGGCACCTCGTCTCGGGTGATGACATCGATCACACCGGGAGCCCGGCGCACGGCGTTTAAGGACAGCTGACTAATGCGCCCCCGGGTAATGCTCGACAAACCCACGTAGGCGTGCAGAGTGCCGCTTGGGGCAGGAATGTCATCCACATAAACGGCAGACCCGCTGACATGGCGCGCGGCACTTTCGTGGGCAATTCCCTGACCTGCGCTGCCGCTCAGTCCCGTCGATGATGGTTCTAGCTGTTCTGGCATGTCTTTATCCATGGCCCACCTCATAGGCCAGATCATGGGCATGAGCGCGGGTGGCGATGCCGCCCCGGTGCTCCGCCTGGAGCCGCTGGAGCAGTTGTCGGGCTACGAGACTGCGATAGGTCGCACTTGCTCGCGCATCGTCAATGGGCGCAAAGTCTTCGTCCAGGGCGTTCCTAACCGTATCGAGGGCGTCGTCGCGAAGATTGATCCCCGCAAGGGCTTCTTCGCAGCCCGTCGCCCGGGCGGGTACGGCCGCCATGCCGCCAAACGCCACGCGAGCTTGAGTGACCACGTCTCCGTTCATGGAAAGCGCCATTACGGCGCACACCGAGGAAATATCGTCTTCGAAGCGCTTGCTGATCTTGTAGGCGCGAAAAAAAAGCTGCGAGGAGCGCACGGGAATTCGCACACCCTGGATAAACTCGCCCTCGGCAAGGGCCGTTTTTCGATAGGCCAGGAAAAACTCTTTCAGTGGAAGCTCTCGGGAGCCGCGGTAGGAATGCAATACCAGGGTGGCGTCGAGGGCCAGGAAAACCGGAGGCCAGTCGCCGATCGGGGAGGCGTTGGCGATATTGCCCACGACCGTGCCCTTGGAACGAATCTGCAGAGAGCCGAAGCGCTCGATAAGCTCCTCCAATTCTGGGTACTCGGCCAGTATTGCGGGTTTTGCCTGTCGGTGACTTACAGCTGCGCCGAGGTAGATTCCCCGAGCATCGATGACGATATCGTGTAGGGCCGGAACCGCGGTGATATCAATGAGTGTGTCGAGATTTTTCAGGGCCTGAGTGGCTTCCAGGAGCAGATCCGTTCCGCCTGCAACGATTCGAGCGGCAGGATTCCTGTGCAGTAGCTCGGTTAACTCCTCGATCGTATCCGGTCTTAGGTACTGGGATTGGCGGTCATCCAGAGCAAGGACTTCGCGCTCCATATCTCCGAGGGCAGTTAATTCATCGTGGGTGGCTTGCCTACGTCGAGAGAACTGATCGTCCGTGCCTTCTTTTAGAGCCACCTCCGCCGCGTAAATTATCGGTCGGTAACCCGTGCAGCGACACAGATTACCTCCGAGGGCTTCAAGAATTTCCTCACGGTTTGCGCCTGGATTGTCGTGGTAGAGGGCGAACAGGGACATAACAAAGCCCGGCGTGCAAAAACCGCATTGAGAGCCGTGGCACTCAATCATGGCGCGTTGCACCGGATGCCATGTCTCGCCGTCCTGCAGTTCATCGACGGTGATCAGTTGTTTTCCGTGGAGACTGCCCAGCGTAGCGATGCAGGCGTTCACCGGCTCGTAGCGTAAACCCTCTTCCTCCGGTGCTACGGTGACCACCGTGCAGGCCCCGCAGTCCCCGGAGGCGCAGCCTTCCTTGGTGCCGGTGAGTCCACGTTCCTCCCGGAGGTATTCGAGGACAGTCATATCTGCGCGCAGCTCCGTGAGCTGAACCTCGCGATCCTGGTGACGAAATCGAATCATCAGGACTGAGACCCCTTAAGCATGCCCTTGTGTTCAATGAAGGAAATGACCTCGTCCAATCCCGTTTCGTCCTTGAGGTTTGTGAATTGGAAGGGGCGTTCCCCCCGCATTTTCCGCGCGTCTCGATCCATAACGGCAAGGTCCGCACCGACGAGAGGCGCGAGGTCGATCTTGTTAATGATGAGTAAATCGGACTTGGTGATCCCCGGTCCGCCCTTACGGGGGATTTTGTCCCCGGCCGACACATCGATGACATACAGAGTCAGGTCCGAAAGCTCGGGGCTAAACGTAGCCGCGAGGTTATCGCCACCGCTTTCGATCAGGAGCAAATCCAGATCCGTGAAACGCGCCTGGAGCTCGTCAACGGCGGCAAGATTCATGGAGGCATCCTCGCGAATCGCCGTATGGGGACAACCCCCGGTTTCCACGCCCAGAATGCGCTCCCCATCCAGGGCCTCGTGGCGGAGAAGAAACTCGGCGTCCTCGCGCGTATAGATGTCGTTGGTAATCACACCAATGCTGTAGTGGTCCCTGAGTTGCTTACACAGCAGCCGCACCAGGGCGGTTTTCCCCGAGCCCACGGGGCCTCCAATGCCGACTCTTAATGCCGGTTTACTCATACAGCCGTTGCTCCTTGAATAGTAATGCGTCGGATGTTTGCCACCAGGTCTCTCCTAGGAGCGAAACAAGCGGGTGTGCTGACGTTCATGGCGCGAAGACGCCATGGCCAGGCCCGGAAGGCTTAGACCAATAGCATCGAGCGCAATTCCCTGCGAGTCGTCGCAGGCCTCGCTGACCGCCGGCAGAAGCTCAAGCAGCAGGGCCTGAGCGTGACTCTGTCCCAGGGGAACCAGCTTTGTGGCAGCGGTGACCTGGTTTTCCAGCCAACTATAGGCGTAACCGCGACAAGCATCCTCCACGGAAACCTGCCATCGGGCCGCGGCAACGGCATAAGCGGTGGCGTAACCCGGCATTTGGTGGATCGAGGGCAGGGGCTCACCCTCGAGATTGCGTAGCAGACGCCAAAGGGCACCTCCTATCTGTTGATCCTCCAGGAGCAATTCCCGGGTCTCCCGGTTGGCGAGGAGAAGATCATTGCAAAGGTCCAACTGCTCAAGCTGTTTGTCGGTAATCGCCTGCCAGGCGTGGCGTAGCACCGGTAGATCGAGTTTGCCGAGACCGAAACGTAGACCGTCCTCAAGCCAAGTCTGCAACGCATCACCCTCCAGCCAACCGGCTTCGATGGCGTACTCCAGCCCCTGGGAATAGGCGTAAGCGCCCACGGGCAGGGCCGGGCTCGCCAGGTGGAGAAGATGTAAGCGTGGATCAGCCATGGGACTGCAGAACTAACCTCATCCGCTCGCTTGATCAGCGTCTTGGGGATGCGCGTGCGTCATCGCCGACGGATCTTCGTGGGCATGACTGTGGCTCGCGTAGGCACCGGATTCAGGCGTGAAAGCATCATCGATACTGCGTACGGTGAGACCCAAACCCTCGAGCATCTCCTCAAGCACATGATCTTTGGGGAAGCGCAGGGCTCCAGGAAGGATTTGCAAACTCACGTGGCGATTACCCAGGTGGTAGGCCGCGCGCAGCAACAGGTGAGGGTCATCGCTGCTGGCCTCCGTTAGGGTTTCCGTCGCCGCGCGAATGAGAACAATCTCCTGGTTGTCACAAACCAGGGCATCGCCCTCGCAAAGCACAACCCCTCTCGGCAGGAACCATCCGATCTCCTGTCCATTTGCGGTAGTTGTTCGGTAGCGAGAACGCTCCCGTTCGGAGAAGACCAGATGGACCTCATCCTGCCAGGTGCCGTCAAACGCGGAGGCGTGTTGGTAGGCTTCAAGCATCAGTTCATCCATGACGGTGTCCTAGAACAAGAAGTAGCGCTGGGCCATGGGTAGCACCGTCGCCGGTTCGCAGGTCAAGAGCTCACCATCCGCTCGCACTTCATAGGTCTGAGGGTTTACCTCCATATGAGGCTGGTAATCGTTGAGTCGCATGTCAGCTTTCGTGACGCTGCGACAGCCCTTTACCGCTACTAGACGCCGCTCTAGACCCAAGTCCTCACCAAGCTGGTTATCCAGAGATGCGGCACTGACAAAACTCACGCTAGTGGCTCGCGATGCCTTGCCGTAGGCGCCGAACATGTGCCGATAATGAACGGGCTGGGGCGTTGGTATAGAGGCGTTGGGATCCCCCATGGGCGCGGCGGCAATAGCCCCACCTTTAATAATGAGGCTCGGTTTTACACCGAAGAACGCGGGTTTCCAGAGACAAAGATCGGCCAGCTTGCCAACTTCCACAGACCCCACCTCGTCGGCGATACCATGGGTCAAGGCAGGATTGATGGTGTACTTGGCGATATAGCGCCGCGCGCGGAAATTGTCGGCGGGACCATCACCAAGCTGTCCTCGTTGGGACTTCATCTTGCTCGCCGTCTGCCAGGTTCGGCAGATCACTTCGCCGACCCTTCCCATGGCCTGGGAGTCGGAAGAAATAATTGAGAAAGCGCCTAGGTCATGAAGGATGTCTTCAGCGGCGATGGTCTCCTTGCGAATCCGCGAATCAGCAAAAGCCACGTCCTCGGGGATAGCCGGATCCAGGTGATGACAGACCATGAGCATATCCAAATGCTCGTCGATGGTATTGATGGTGTAGGGCCGCGTGGGATTGGTGGAAGAGGGCAGGACGTTGGGCAAACCACAGGCCTTGATGATGTCCGGAGCATGGCCGCCTCCGGCGCCTTCCGTGTGGTAGGTGTGAATCGTGCGCCCTTTGAACGCCGCGATGGTGTCCTCGACAAAGCCCGACTCGTTGAGCGTGTCTGTATGGATAGCGACTTGCACATCAAAGCGATCGGCGACCGTCAGGCAGTTGTCGATAGCAGCGGGAGTCGTGCCCCAGTCTTCGTGAAGCTTGAGACCCAGCGCGCCCGCGCGAATTTGTTCCTCAAGGGCGAGGGGCAAACTGGCGTTGCCTTTCCCAAGGAACCCGAGATTCATGGGGAAAGACTCGGCGCTCTGGAGCATTCGTGCGATATGCCAGGGCCCCGGTGTACAGGTGGTGGCATTGGTACCCGTTGCTGGCCCGGTGCCACCGCCAATCATCGTGGTAATACCGCTCATGAGGGCCTCTTCAATTTGCTGGGGGCAAATGAAGTGAATGTGCGCATCGATACCACCGGCGGTAAGTATTTGACCCTCGCCGGCAATGACTTCCGTGCCCGGACCGATATTGATAGTCACACCGTCCTGGATATCGGGGTTACCGGCTTTACCGATACCAGCGATACGCCCGCCCTTCAGCGCAACATCAGCTTTTACAACGCCCCAGTAGTCGAGGATCAGAGCGTTGGTGATCACCGTGTCCGGGGACTCGGCGCAGCTGACCTGGGACTGGCCCATTCCGTCGCGTATCACCTTGCCACCACCGAATTTCACTTCGTCGCCGTAGATCGTGTGGTCCTGCTCGACTTCGATGAACAGTTCCGAATCGGCGAGGCGCACCCGGTCCCCAACGGTGGGGCCAAACATGCTTGCGTAGTCTTTGCGGCTGATGGTGCGCATCAGAGATCTCCCATCACTTCGCCGCGAAAGCCAAACACCCGGCGTGCTCCCGCGAGTGCCACGAGTTGCACCTCCCGCTCTTGTCCGGGTTCAAAGCGAACGGCTGTGCCCGCAGCGATATCAAGACGAAAGCCCCTGGCGACACTGCGATCGAAGGAAAGGGCGGGATTCGCTTCGGCAAAATGGTAGTGCGATCCGACCTGGATAGGGCGGTCTCCGGTGTTAACGACCTGTACCGTGACCGTAGCTCGGCCGCTATTCAGTTCCAGTTCGCCGTCGCGAACGTCAAGTTCTCCAGGAATCATGCGCCGGCCCTACCGATCGGATCGTGGACCGTAACCAGCTTCGTGCCGTCCGGGAAGGTCGCCTCAACCTGTACTTCATGGATCATTTCCGGGACGCCCTCCATTACGTCGTCGCGCGTCAGAACGGTGCGCCCCAGGCTCATGAGTTCGGCGACAGTCTGCCCATCGCGCGCACCCTCGAGAATGGCTGCGCTGATCAATGCCTGAGCTTCGGGATAATTGAGTTTTACGCCCCGTGCTTTCCGGCGCTCCGCTAGCAGGGCTGCGGTAAACAGCAAAAGCTTATCTTTTTCCCGGGGGCTCAATTCCATGGCCTTTCCTTACCTGACATTGCGAAGCTACGGCTTATTCATGGGCCGCGACTGGGACAGACGCGGGATCGATGACTGGTACTAACCTGGCTCAAGAATAGGTGCTAGCCAGCGGTAGCGGCAAGCATCATGTGTGCCAGATCCTCGGCTCAGCAGGCATCCAGCCATTCTGCTCGGCACCCAGCCGGCGCCATAGGCCTGTAAAGCCTAGTCGACAGCGCTGAGCATCCTCTCCGCGGTACCGGGCGATGAGAAATTCACCCCGTTGGCTGAGAGAGAAATCGCCCACGCCCTCATGATTATTGACCGATACAAGCCACTGTTCCATGGCCTCATCCCTTAGCTCGCCGGTGAACACGGCGATGCCGAGGGTACTGGCGTTCGCCAGGCCTATAGAGGCCCGGCTGAGATCGTCTCCGGCACACAGCTGAACCCGCTCCTCTAGCGCCGGGCGGCCATCGCGACGGATGCTCAAACGCTGCTCCAGAGCACCGGTGTCAAAGCGATCCCCCGAGGCTGGCTTGCCCAGGACTACGATATCCCAAAAGGCCAGCTTCGCCGTGGCCGAGAGGTCGATGAAGTTCAGCAAACGAGCGTTTGCACCAGAAAACAGGATAGTTTCTTGGGGTAGCCACTCCAACAAGCCTTTGTCGACACGCAGATTGACGCGCTGTACCTGTGGTTCCGTAAACGTTGCGACATCGTAAAAGCGGCCCGCGGAAGGGGTGGTCAGTAAAGCCTTGCCGTCACGTAAGTGCACGTCTATGGACAGTTCGTCCCCCAGCACGACACCGCCAGGAGGATGGAGCAGATAGCAATGGGCCTTACCATCATCGTCGGGGTAGAAGAGACGCTGAATACGGAGCGGCCCCTGATGGCGTGCATGGGCGAGTTCCGTGCGATGGTTCTGTTCAGTGAATTCCAGGGCCAGGTGCGCAAGCCAGTGTCTTGTGGCCTTGATAGACTCGGCGGCCTTGGGATCCAGAGATTGATTCATGCGCAACACCATAACCCATTGCAGTGTTCTCCTGTTGGCCGCTGGTACGTTGTTTAGGGCCGGAGTTGGGGCCGCAAGCGCCGAAGAGTCGACAGCTGATCGCCTGCGAGCGCCCGTGGCCAGTCGCAATCTGACACCGGTCTACGGCAATCTCGGCATTCCTGTAATGGGTAACGCGCGTATTCCGGCGGCAGGGTCTTTTGACCTGGGCTGGACGCTCCATTGGGCGAGCCATTCTGTTCGCGAGTCCGGCGGCAACCGGGTTTTAGAATACGACGGGGAAACCCAACGTCACGATCTACGCGTTGATGTGGGTTTGGGCAAGGGATTTGGCGCTTTTGTGAGTCTGCCCTATGTGCGGCACCTGGGTGGTTCCTTCGATTCTCTCATCGATGGCTGGCACGATTTCTGGGGTCTTCCAGACGGCGCGAGACCGGAGCAGCCTCAGGACGCCCTGCGCTACCTTTTAAATGGTAGCGACGGATTTCTCCTCGATGACGATGTGTCCGGTCTTGGGGATGTAGAGCTGGGTCTTTCGGCCAGACTCCTGGAACGAGAGAACTGGACCCTGAGCGCTGTGGCGCAGGTAAAGCTGGACACCGGAGATGTTGAGGATTTCACCGGTAGCGGCGATACCAGCTACAGCGTCGGTCTGCGATACAGTAGCGGACATTGCCTCGTCGCATCCCTGAGCTGCCATCTACAAGCCGGCGTGACGGACCTTGGGAGTTCGAGCTTTGATCCGGGTATGGATGAACAGACCGTCTATGCTGGTGTCTCCATTGCGTGGGAACTCCTTCCGCAGCTCGCGCTCCTTGCGCAGCTCGATATACACGAGGAAATCTACCAGCGAGAACCCCTGGCAGAAAATGGTACCCCTCTATGGGGAACGCTCGGTTTTCGTTGGCAGCCCGCCCAGGGCTGGGCCATAGACGCACACTTCAGCGAAGACTTAAGCGTGGGAACTGCACCCGATGTGACCTTCCTCCTGGGCGTGCGACGAGGGCTCTGAGGCCGTACTTAAGTCCTTCGCATGAGCACCGCAAACTTGAAGCCCTCAAGCAAAAAGCGCCTGCTACACTGGTCTGCAGAGCGATAACGCAGGAGGTATTCCCATGGGAATCGAGATCACTCCGTCCGCAGAGGCCTGCGGGGCACAGATCAGGGGTATCGATTTGTCTAAAGCCCTGGATGAGGAAAGCGTGGCAGAGCTTCGTCAGGCCTGGCTGCAACATCATGTTTTGAGCTTCGTCGATCAGGACCTGAGTGATGACGACCTGGAGCGATTTACGGGCTACTTTGGCCCCTTTGGCGATGATCCGTTTATCGCGCCTATCCCGGGTAGGGATCACGTCATTGCGGTGCAGCGGGGTGCTGCGGAAACGGCACCGATTTTCGCCGAAGCGTGGCACAGCGACTGGAGCTTCCAGGCCACACCGCCGATCGGCACTTGTCTCCTGGGGCTGACAATCCCTCCCACGGGGGGCGACACGCTGTTTGCCAACCAGCACGCGGCTCTTTACGCCATGCCCGCCAAGTTGCGTTCGCGTATTGAGGGATTGACCGCCGTTCACTCGGCAAAGATTGGCTATGCTCCTGACGGTCTTTACGGTGATAAGGATGCCGCCAGCGATCGCAGCATGGATATTCGTCCGTCTTCCGACGCCGTAGCCACACAGCAGCATCCACTGATCCGCCGCCATAGCGAAACGGGGCGAGCGTCCTTGTATAGCTGCCTTGGATACATCATTGGTATCGAGGGTATGGAAGACGAATCTGCTCTGGAACTGCTGTTGGAACTGTATGCCTGGCAAACCAAGGAAGAATTCCAATATGCCCATCGCTGGGAAGAGGGCATGCTGATCATGTGGGACAACCGTTGTCTTTTACACAAGGCCACCGGTGGCTATGAGGGCCACGATCGTTTGCTCCATCGCACCACCATTGGCGCGGGCGGTCTCTGAACTCCTCAATCCCCGTATTTGACGCGCTGGCGAGGGATGTTCGCAACTGTCAGCTATGCGCTGAGGAACTACCCCACGGCGTGAGGCCTGTATTTCAGGCCCATCCGAAATCCCGCGTCTTGATCGTGGGCCAGGCACCCGGACGCCGAGTGCATGCATCTGGAATTCCTTTTGATGATCCAAGCGGTGACCGACTCAGATCTTGGCTCGGGGTTGACCGGACTATCTTTTACGACGCGCAGCAGCTGGCGCTATTGCCCATGGGGTTTTGCTACCCCGGTACGGGAAAGGGTGGTGATCTGCCGCCGCGCCGGGAATGCGCCGACGCCTGGCGAGCACCGTTGCTCGCCCAGTTAACCGACGTAAAGCTGACGGTGATCCTGGGGCGCTATGCCATCGCCTGGCATCTACCGCAAGAGAAGGGGAGTCTCGCGGAGATTATCGCTCGCTGGCGCGACCACGCCCCGGAGCGATTTATCGCTCCCCATCCCAGCCCCCGGAACCAGCGTTGGTTCAAAAACCATCCCTGGTTTGAAGGCGAGGTCATACCCGCGCTGCAAGAGCAGGTGCGGCAGGCACTGCGATAAATCGGTTCCCTACGGTGCTAAGGGCCCATCCGCCGCCTGCGTAAAGATGGAGTCAAACCCTCAGCTAAGGGGTTCAACATAAACGTAGTCGATCAACTCATCGATCAGGGCCGGTGGATTCTGCGGCCACTGATAGTCCACGTGCCAATCGATTTCATCGACGTAGTCTTGGTTGTCGGGGTCCGAAGGATAACAAGTCACCTGCACCTGCCCAGGCTGATATTCGACAAAACCAAAGCTGTCATCAAAGCCATTCGCGCAGCCGGATATGTTCAGGCTTCGGTGCGCGTCGAAGCCCGTGGCGATGATCACTTCAGTACCGTCCGTGCGCACGCGCATCTCTGTTACGAGCTTGCGCCTCGACTCCAGGCGTTTCGCCTTTCGATCCAAATCACCGAAACGGATAACCGAACTGGAATCATCGCTCACCTGCAAGCGATGGACCGGACTGTCATCGCGAAACAACACGTCATTACAGGCGATGCCGTCGCTTTCACGAGTTTGCACGGACACAAAGAAATCCCGCCAGGCGGGGTCATCGTGTTCGTCGAGTAGTACGGGGTAGGTGACCGCAAAACGACGATCACCGTGTACGTCGGTAAACCGGGTGCGAACCAACTCCCAGGAAAAACCGCCCAGCGTAAACCGGTAGCCGGGTTCGTAGACCCGAGCTGCGTACTCCACCTCGCGAGTGAGACCAGCGGTCAGCCGATGGTGTTCGACAGCACAGGTCTCGGCAAAGAGAACCGGTGCGAAGAGACCCAAGAGCGCCGCCACGGCGCCGCGAGTCGAGAAGCTTGCCACTGCTATGCGCATAGTCCGAACCTGTCGGGATGCTATGGGGTACCGCGGTCTAAGGCGAACACTCTTTTGAATGGTAATGGAAAGTAACGGCGTTCGTCAGGTCAGCCCCGTGGGGCAGGGGCAAACAAGAGACATGGTCCCGAATTAGTAGAGATATTTTGTGCGATCATCGGTGCCGTTCTTATTCATGACCAAAGGAGTCCGGCATGACTCAGATGATCTACCCAACAACGAACTTCAAAGCCACGGAACAGCTGGTAGTCACCCGCGGAGAAGGTGTTTACGTTTACGACGATCAGGGTCGACGCTATCTCGAAGGGATGGCGGGCTTATGGTGCACGGCCCTGGGCTATGGCAACGAAGAAGTCATCGAGTGCGCGACAGAGCAGATGCGTACGCTCACTTTTAGCCACATGTTCGGCGGCAAAACCCACCCAGCGGCGATGGAACTCGCCGATAAGATTGCCCAGATGGTACCCATCAAGGATGCAAGGGTATTCCTCGGCAGCTCTGGCTCCGATGCCAACGACACGCAGATCAAGCTTCTACGCTATTTCGCAAATGCCACGGGGCAGCCCAAGCGTCACAAAATCATCGCCCGGGACAAGGGCTATCACGGGGTTACGCTCGCTTCGGCGGCCCTTACGGGGCTCCCCGCGAACCACGCGCACTTTGGGCTGCCCTTTGACGCCCTCGGGATACTAAGAACCGGCTCACCGCATTTCTATCGCGAGGCCCTGCCCGGCGAGACGGAAGACGCCTTTGCCGAGCGTCGGGCTCGGGAGCTTGAAGAGCTGATTCTTGAAGAGGGCCCCGAGACCATCGCGGCCTTCATCGCAGAGCCCGTGAACGGCGCCGGTGGGGTGATCGTTCCTCCCAGTTCCTACTTTAAGAAGGTCTCAGAGGTACTTGATAAATATCAAATAATGCTTTGGTCAGATGAGGTAATTTGCGGCTTTGGACGCCTGGGAACGGATTTCGGTGCCACGGCTCTGGGTATGCAGCCAAAAATGATGTCTTTGGCCAAGGCGCTGTCATCGGCCTACATCCCGGTGAGTGCGGCGGTGATTCCCGGCGAGATCTATGACGCCATGATCGAACCGGTAAACGACGTGGGCGTTTTCGGACACGGCTACACCTATAGTGGCCACCCGGTCGGCTGCGCGGTGGCTTCAAAGGTGTTGGATATCTACCAGCGGGATCGGGTGTTCGACCACGCTGCGACGGTAGGGAGCCATCTGCAGGCGCGTCTAAATGACCTAAGGGAGCATCCCCTGGTCGGCGAGGTTCGGGGGATGGCGCTTATCGGCGCTGTCGAGCTGGTAGCGGATCGCGAGACCCGACGCCCGTTTAAGGGCAATGGGGTGGGCGCCTACTGCCAACAGCAGTGCGAAGCGCAGGGACTGATATTGCGAGCCCTGGGGGGCAATACCATCGCTATCTGCCCACCATTGATTATCACCGAAGAGCAGGTCAACGAGCTGGTGGACAAACTGACCGTTGCCCTGGATCGGACCCTCGACCACGTCACACGAGAAGGTTTAGCGATAGGAGGCTCGTAAACACTTTGTTTGATCGACCCTACATAGAGTTTCTTCAGGCGCAGATGCTGCCCTGGCAGCGCATTGGTCCGGGACGAGCCCGACCCGACGCGGAGTACAAATACCTAAGTCGTGACCCGGATACGGGTGCCTGTTCAACGCTGATCCGCTATCCCGCAGGTTGGTATCGTGAAGGTCCGGAGTACCTGGATGCGGATGAAGAGTTCTATGTGTTGGACGGCGAGATCGGCTTTGGTGACCAGCTTTTTGGTCCAGACAGCTACGCGTATTTCCCTGCGGGTTTCAGTCATGACCGCCTGTACTCTCCCAAAGGAGCCGTGGTACTGAGTCTTTTCTCCGCCGAGCCTGTCGCTTACGGCGGTCGCTCCGCCGACGATGAACGAGCGCGATCCCGGGCAACCCCCTACCTGGACGTACTGCGCATGCCCTGGGACATGACCCTCAACGATGAAAAGCTCAGGCATCTGGGTATTTCTCGGAAAGACCTACGCAAAGATGAAACCACCGGAGAACGGACTTTCCTGTCGATGATATTGCCGCACTCGGAACCGCCAGGAGCGCGTGGACCTCGAGAGAGTCACCCCGTGGTGGAGGAGGCCTATGTCATCGCGGGCTCTCTCGTGGGCCCACAAGGTGAAATGTTTCCCGGCAGTTACTTCTGGCGTCCGCCGGGTATTGCCCATGGCCCCTTCGGGACCCGCTGGGGTTGCGTGGCACTGATCCGCTTTCTCGGCGGTGAGCATGTGAACGAATGGTCGCCCGATGAGGCTCCATTCAGCTTCGATGCGCCCTATGACCCCGTCTTGCCGGAAGAGCACGAACACCTAAAGAAATCGCCCTGGATCCCCGCGCCGCGATACTGAATGCCTTATGAGAGCGGTCACGCTAATAGACGCACCTTGATCGGGCTCTGCGACGGATAGCTTCTTAAGAACTTCTGCCCCGAACCAGGTTTCTATCGAACATGACCTCCAGGCGGAGCACGATACCGGGCACCCAGCGACGCTTCTCCGTCACCTGGTCTTTTCGCAGATCGTAGTTGGGTTCTATTTCGTAGAATAAAAACTTGCGCAGGAATTGCCGACGATAAACGAAACCCAAGCGCGTGCTGCTGGTAAAGGCTTCAGGGTCATCGCGACCGGAAAAACCGATGAAATACTCGATAGCACTAGGGTAAGCATCATGGTCGTTAAGCCACTGGCGGTAACGAAGGCTGGATCGCCAATCCCAGAAGCCTTTGTCTTCTCGATAGCGCGCTCGCGCCTTCCACCGTAAAAGAGACCCTTCACTCACGTAGCGATTCAGACCCAATTCCGCCACGCTAATGACCCCATCGCTGGTGTCATACTGCAGCCGCGTGGTGAACCGCCCCCAGGCATTATCACTGATGGGGCGTTGGTAACGATAGCGGACCCCCGGTACCAGGGCCGGCCCGGAACTGACTCCCAGGGTGGCGTCTACGCGGCTGTGTCTCTTGTCCCGGACGTTGATTCTCAGGCCGACCCCATCCGTATCCGTTGCCGTGTCATCTCCGGCGGTGTTCCCCTCATCGACACCGTTGAAGACCAGATCTGCCCGGCGGGAAATACCCGGCAAGTTCACCTGCCCACGCACGCGCATCTTAAAGTCGTGATTGTCCTCCCAGTCCCAATCGTCGGAGACGATCACGCGCATAAAGGATTCGGCTCGCTCCGTGTCCTGGACCGGCGCACCGAAGAACGCATCGGTCCACTGCGCCAGGGCCTGAGCACGATTGGTAGCGTACTCATGACCGCTGTCCAGCCAGTGGGGCGGTTGTTCCGTATCGATGTCCGCCATACCGATGCTCTCGGGATCGATTGCTTCTTCAAGCAAAGCGAGATCGGGGGCAGGGGGCTTGTCACCTTCAACTTGGGCGTGACAGGGGTAGGCGAGGAGCAACCAGGCCAGAAAGAATGTCGGGCCTGTGAGGGACTGCCGTATCCTCACGAGAGCAAGAGGAAACCCTGTAAGAGCCATTGGTGTAGCGGCTATTCCGTCTGCGGAGAAAAGTGGTGTGAGTTCACAGGGAACATGCTAACGATGAGCGTGAAAAAGCGCCAATCCGTTAGCTGCCATGCATAAATGCATGCAACAACGGGCTCATTTATGGCTATAGTTGCTCGATAAGTACTAAATCGAAACCGAGCGCCAGACCTGAACGGTGCAGGTCACTGAGCCGGAGTAGGGGTGCCGCCCTGGAAAAGCAGAGGCTTGAGCATGAGCGATACAAACAAGCGACAAAACAACAACGCAGACCTCAAGAGCACGGCCTGCATCCTGTGCGAGCTGAATTGCGGTATCAAAGTCCGTACGGACGGTAGCCATATAAGCAAGATCATCGGCGATAAAGCTCATCCCGTGTCTGAGGGTTACGTTTGTGAAAAGACCCAGCGCCTGGACTACTACCAGAATTCTCCGGATCGCCTAACGAGTCCCATGCGACGCCGCGACGATGGTAGCTATGAAGCCATCGACTGGGATACGGCCATCCGTGAAGTGGCCGAGAAGTTTACTCAAGTGAGGGATCAGTTCGGTGGCGAGCGCATTTTGTACTACGGGGGCGGCGGTCAGGGGAATCACCTGGGTGGCGGTTATGCCAATAGCTGGCTGAAAGCCCTTGGCGTGCGTTACCGCAGCAGCGCGCTGGCGCAAGAGAAAACCGGAGAGTTTTGGGTGTCTGGGGCCATGCTTGGAACCATGGGTCGAGGCGACTTCGAGCACGCCCAGGTTTCCATGATGATCGGCAAGAACCCCTGGCAATCCCACGGCATCGCCCGGGCCCGGGCGGTCATTCGCGAGATCGAAAAAGATCCCGAGCGCAGTCTCATCGTTATTGACCCGCGGGTGTCCGAGACCGCGGAGAAAGCGGACTATCACTTGCAAGTTAAACCGGGCACGGACGCCTGGTGTCTTTCTGCCTTGGTGGCGATTCTCGTCCAGGAAAACCTAATAGATCGAGCGTGGATAGACCGACACACCAGCGGTTATAAGGCGATTGAGGCCGGCTTTTCCCCGATCAATGTCGGTTCCTACGCCCGGCGGTGTGGTGTCGAGGAGGGAATTCTCCGTGAGGTAGCAAGCGTGATCGCGAAGGCTGAGAGCTTCTCGACCTACGAGGATCTGGGCATTCAGATGTCCGTGCATTCGACCCTCAACAGCTGGTTACAACGCCTCCTTTGGCTTACCACGGGTCACTTCGCTCGCAAAGGCTGCTACTCGCCCTTTGTTCCCCTTGTGCCTCTGGTTCGTGTCAACGCAAAGGAGCGACGGTCGCCGGTGCTCAAGGAGCGAGTAATCACCGGCTTGATTCCCTGCAATATCATGGCCGATGAGATTCTCGCGGATCATCCCGATGCGTACCGCGCGATGATTGTCGATAGTGGAAACCCGGTTCATTCGGTGGCGGACATCCAGCGACTCCGGGACGCCATGCGCCATTTGGACGTATCCGTGGTGATCGATGTAGCCATGACAGAGACAGCCCGGGAAGCTGATTATGTACTTCCAGCGAGCAGTCAGTACGAAAAGGTCGAAGCAACCTTTTTCAACTTTGAAACTCCGCGAAACACTTTTCACTTACGTCACCCCATTTTTCCACCGCTAAAAGGCACGCTACCCGAGGCCGAGATTCACGCGCGCTTGCTGGAAGCACTGGCGATTCCGGAGCTGCTCCAGGAACTCGCAACTATAGATGCGCTACCGAGCATTGATGCCGAGTTTCCGTTTGTTTTGTCCGCCGGCGAGCGCCGATCGGAAACTACGAATACGATCGTCCGGGATACGGCCTGGCACAAAAAGGGCGTGTATGCGTCCCTGGCTATGTCACCAGCAGATGCCGATAAACTCGGCTGCAATACGGGTTCACAAGTTCGCGTCATAACACCCAGAGGTAGCGGCATCGCAGAAATCACCGTTTCTGAACGTATGCAGCCTGGACACGTGTCGTTACCCAACGGAGCGGGATTGAGTATCCGCGGCGACGATGACCAATACGTAACCAAGGGGCTGGCACCGAACGAGCTGACCGATGCGCAGTGGCGAGATCCCATCGCAGGGACTCCCTGGCATAAGCATGTGCCTGCTAGGGTGGAGCGGCTTTAGGGGCAGTTCTGTAGTTTCAGTGCATTGGTTGGGGCTTTTGGGGTTGTTGGGACAAAAGGAGCAAATACTTTATTTAACATAATATGTATTATGCGCAGTTTTGGGTGTTAAGGTCTTGCCGGCTGGGTAGCTCGCCAGCGGCCTCGTGCTCATCGCGATCATCTGCCGCTTCATGTCGAAAACGCCCACAACCACTGAGTGCATCTTCTACCCAAACCCGCAAACGCATAGAACCGATCAACGTTTTTATTCTCTTTTTGGAACTAGGTTGAATTAACCATGTCCCATACGAGGTAAAGCAGGTTCCACGCGCGACGTAGCGGTATCGAGGTAGTTGTGATGGCACGGATTTTTACCTGTTCGTTAGTTCTCTCATTGGTTGTCCTGTTAAGCGCCTGTGGCGATAGTGGCACCCGGAGCGCCACGGTTGGTGATGCGGATTCGGGCGGAGATGTCGGCTCACTCTGGGTTGTCAATTTAATGACCGATTCCCTTGTCATGGGCTTGGAAGTGGAAGGCCATAGGGAGGCTGTCGCAGATTACGGTCAAAGCACACGTCGGCTCGATTTTAGACCCGGTCCTCGAAGAATCACGTTGTCCGTAGTTACTCCGAGACTGGGGGTGGCTGGAAGTATCGTTGAACCCCTGCCCTTCTCTGAAACAGTTAACCTGGCTACAGGTGAGGAAGCCGTGGCCGTCTTTCACGGTTCAATCGACGACCCGGCGCTGGATATTTGGAAAAGCGATGCAATCGGCAACGGTTCTGGCCGCGTTGGTCTGCTCAACTATTCCACGCGTCAGCTTACGGTTGATATGTACCTTACGGGTGCCGACAACAGCCCGTCTGATAGCGATCCGCTGATCTCAACAGGAGAACCGGGATTCGATGGCCTTGTTGCTGTGGAAGCAGATCAGTATCAATTGGAATTCACTAGTGTCGGCACCAGCGATGTGGTGTACGACGCAGCTTTAGTCGACATCACCCAAGACAGCAGCAGCTATTTCATCATCACCGATTTTTTTAGCTCGGACCCCAACTCTGTGATGGTGTTGGAGCTTGCCCGGGGAGAAGAAGCTCAACCACTGACCGATACCGCCATCCCTCACGACCTAAGGTTTATCAACGGCATCGCCGATTACCCCGCAGTGGACGTTTACCTGGGTGATACCACTGGAACGCCGATGCTGGCGAACGTTGGATTTAAGCATGCCTCAGGCTATCTACAGGTGGAACGAGCGGAGGACATGCTGATTGTTACTCCTGCCGGCGTAAAGGACGTCGAATTCTATCGCTGGCAAGTGCCAGGACCAGAAGACTCCTGGTTTCATAGTACGCAGGTCGTAAGCGGACTCAGCACCGAAGCATACACTTGGGGGCAATCGAAGTCCGACGAGCTGCGTCCTCGTGCCGACGTTGCCATCGTGTCATTCCTACACGCGGCCGTAAGTAGCGGTCCGGTAGACATTTACTTACTCGCGGAAGACGAAACCTTTGGAAACACAGCTCCCGCCCTGGATAGAGTTGAGTATCGGGAACCCGGTGGCGCGCTTGCCGTGCCTGAAGGGCAATACACTTTATACGTTACGCCGAATGGGAGTAATCCGATACTTATTGGCCCTCTAGCGCTCTCTTTGGACTCGGGTGAGATTCTGGATTACGTGCTCTTCGACGCAGACGGCGGTGGTCTGCCGATACAGCTCGAGGCCTACAGTTACTCACCCTAATGGCGCTTCTCTTTACGAGGATATAAAGCCGCCAGCGCGTTGGCCTAGGCTTCTTCCCCCACGCTATAGCAATGCGGTGGCAATGCGAATTCGTCCAACCTCAATTTCTGGAAGTAACTTGAATAGCCCTCATCAGTAACATATCGGCATCGTTTCGGGACCAGGCAGCCACCGCCCGGCGCCGTCAGGGTGCACTCTTTGCCCTTCGATGTTCGCCAGTAGTCCTTTGAAAACAGGCTGTTTGCAACGAAGCCGACTCGCTTACCGCCCTCGTAGCCCTTGCCGCCGGTGACCTCGTAGATTACGAAGATATTGTCCCCTGCAGCGTGGTAACTGTGAAGTCGATAGTGGCTGCGCGAGCGAATTTTGTAGCGCCCACAGCGCTCCCCAAAGCCCTTGAGAAACTTGTAGTCGTCGTCTTCTGAAAACCCTTTCATGCGCTCGACCTTTGACAGCGCCTGCTGAAGATCACTCAATTTCTCACATTGCGGTAGGCGCACGCTCTCAACGCTGCGGCCGCTTTGCGCAGTAGCTATGAGGGGAAACAAAAACAGTACGCTCAAAACCAGGGCTCTCATGCAGACTCCATTCCGTAGTTAGGTTCTCCTAGTACTAGTAGTTTACCGCGAGTTTGCCTGGGCACGCCTAAGTAGTAAGCGTCAACTGGTGCTGTATTCGATTTAGCCCTAGCATTTGCCGAACATCGGCTACCTCAAGCCTCTAGGATGCGTCCCCGCATGAGGGAAACACCAAAGACCCCTGCCCCTGTCCGTGCTGGTATGGCCTTCGATTGGTATTCCGATCCCATCCAGAACTGGTTCGCCGCATGTTCTCCTGGCCAGCAACTCAGTGCGATAAATGGCTCGTTCCATGTTCCGTGGCGCACAACTACGCCGTCACCAGAGGCGTACGCCAGATAGCGCCCCCCCAGTCTCTTGATCAAGGGCATGATGATGTTGCGATAGCGTCCTATCGCCTCTTCATCGCTTACGGCCCCTTCGATCAGCATGAGGTAAGGTTCAGGATCGTAAACGGGTTTGCCCGGTTTGATAGGAATACCCAAGGTTTCTTCCTCTGTGGGATTACACACTGGCACAAGGAGTGTTTCCCAAACTCCGCTTTCCACTGGTGGACACTCGTCTAGGGCCGTAGCGCCCTCCTCCGCCAGTGCCTCATCGGCAAACGCTCTTATCCAGGTATGTCGGGCGGGTGTCCCCGGCTCCAGTAGTTGCTGTTGATCACAGCACGCTAAGGCTATGGTCGTTCTGCAGTTTCTAGAGGCATTGGCTAACTCAAGAAACTCCTGTCTGGAGCAGGCGGCGCGGCAAATCATCAAGGTTTCCAAGACACTAATCCTCGTAACTTGGGTGTTTGGCAAGCGTTGAAGTTTGGACCAACAACAGCAGCGACATTAGCGCAAACCCATCACGGAGACGTTATGGTGTTCACCCATATGAACGGTGACATTGGCCTATGCGCTAAGCTACTACCCATTTACCAGACAGGCCTGGGGACTACACCCAGACCCACAAGGAAACACTATGACCACAACCTGCGCTTGCTCAGCGGTGAGGCTTACTCTTGAACAAGCCCCGGACTACATCAACGATTGCAACTGTGATCTATGCCGGAAAGTCGGTGGGGCCTGGGGTTACTTTGAAGGTTCCCAGGTGCAGGTTTCCGGAAAGACACAAGCGTTTAAGCGCACAGATAAAGTCACCCCTGCGGTTGTGGTCCACGCCTGCGAGGTGTGCAGCACGACCACTCATTTTACATTGAGCGAAGCTTTCTTGGCGCAAAACCCTACGGCCGATCAAGTGGGAGTGAATATGCGGTTGTTCAATCCAGCCTTGCTGGAGGGTGTGGAGGTGCGCTTCCCCGACGGTATGAGCTGGGACGGTGCTAGCGAGTTCGGCTATCGTCGGGAACCCAAGACCATCAGTAAGACCTGGCGTTGGTAAACCGCAGAAGCTGTCGTCCATGCGACTGCCCGGATAGCGCCGTTATACTATCGGGATGACTACCACATCTCCCCTGCCCCTACGCATCGACATCGTCTCGGATGTGGTCTGTCCCTGGTGCATTATCGGCTACAAGCAGTTGCAAAAGGCCCTGAGCCAAATGCCTGGTGAGTTCCAGGTCAGTTTGCGTTGGCACCCCTTTGAGCTCAATCCGCAGATGCCGGCGGGGGGGCAGAACCTCCGCGAACACGTCGCTCAGAAGTACGGATCGAGCCTGGAGCAGGGTCGAGCAGCGCGACGCCGTCTTACCGACTTGGGAGACTCCCTGGGTTTTCACTTCGATTATCACGACGATATGCGAGTGGTGAATACCTTCAGAGCCCATCAACTTCTGCATTGGGCCCTATCCCTTGGTTGTCAAACGGAACTCAAACTCGCCCTATTCCGTGCTTTCTTCAGCGAGCGACGCGATGTGAGTGATCCCCAGGTGCTGGTGGACGTTGCGCAAGCGGTCGGGCTGCCGGCCAGTGACGCAAGCGCCCTCCTCCACGACGGCCGCTTTGCTAATGCGGTGCGACAAGAAGAGCAGCATTGGTTAGACCGCGATGTTCATGCGGTACCCACGTTTTTTCTTGCAGGCACCTATCCGATTCCCGGCGCGCAAGATGCAGACACCTTTGTCCGCGTGCTGCGAAAGCTTCGTGAAAAACTGGCGGCTTGAAGTCCGTGCAGCTCGACGGCTGAGCTACCCTCAGTCGAGACCTGACTAGCCACGACTGCGCTAATTTGTAGGTCGTTTCCTCCTACGCAGACACTCCCTGGAGCGTGGCGATGACGAAACGCTCCCCACCTCGATCTCGGTGTTCGCAGAGATAGATGCCCTGCCAAGTTCCGAGGGCCAGGCGACCGTCGCTTACGGGAACACTCAAGCTGGAGCCTATGAGCACGGCTTTTATGTGCGCCGGCATATCATCCGGCCCTTCGAGGGTATGCGCGTAATAGGATTGATTTTGAGGCGCTAGCACATCGAAGTGGCGCTGGAGGTCCTCACGTACATCGGGATCAGCGTTCTCGTTGATAGCCAGAGACGCTGAGGTGTGCTGGATAAAGAGATGTAGCACACCGATCTTGCAGTCCTTCAGGCTTTCCGTACCGGAGCAAATGGCATCGGTAACCAAATGAAAACCTGCAGGATGGGCTGGCAAACGAATTCTTGACTGGGTCCAGAGCACCTGAGGTTCCTAAGCCTTAGGGCCCCTCCCTGTGATCTTCGAACTCCGAGAAAGCCACTGAGGCCCGCAGCCGATCCATCGCCCGTTGGGCGCAGGCTATCAATTCAGGGTCCGCAGGCTCGTTAGCAAAGCCACGGGCCTGCAGCAATTCCCCACCGGCGCTGAATTGACAGGTAGCGCCTCGACGTCGGGCGGCCGGTGGATGGACGTGAAGAATGAGATGGCGTCCTGCGACGGCGTCATCGATATTGTGTTTGGAACCGACGCAGTTGGCCATGGTCGCTCCAAGAGCCTCAAGCTCGCGTTCCGATCTGGGTAAGTGAATTCGAGCTCCCCGACTACCCTCGTCCCGATTGAATTGCCGGATCTCTTCCGCCAATCGTGCTTGAAACAGCGCTCGGGGTGGTCGATTCCGGCGTTTCTGGGCTAGCCGTTTGTACTTCCGATCAAGGTAGTCGTGGATTCGCTGAGGCCAATCCGTATGGCGGGACGCCCAGCGCTGGAAAAGCTGCGGCTCTCGATTGCTCTCATCGCGGCCGACAACCGCTTCCAGGAGTCGCAAACTGTGCACCGCGCGAGCAGGTATATCAGCGGTCATGACTCGCACGAGCCCTTCTTGCCCTAGCAGGCGAATCCCCGTAAGCAATGTGATAAAGGGAAGGTCGAGAACATCTTTGTCGCCACCGCGCGCATTGAAATCCGTAAGAAATCGCAGATAGTCATGGCGATTGAGTTTGCGGTCACGCTTCTTGCCACCGTGAATAGTGAACAGGGAGTGGAGTGTTCTCAAGCAATCTAGGATTCTGAAGCTGGGATCTGAAAACAACAGCTCTGTTTCCGCGCGATGGGCAGTACCGATCAGTTGTCGGCAGATGCTGCGCCGGGAACGTTCATCGACAAAAATCCCGATATCCACACCCTCGTAAGCCAGACGATCCTCGGCGATGCAGTCGACCAGGGGGCAGCGGCCGCTGGCTAATAGAGCTTTTCGTACCCCAACGCGGGGCGAGCGAGCAACGATTCGCAAAGCTTCCGTGGGAGTGGAGGGATTTGCAATCAGGGCGAGAAGGACGGGCTGGTCTTGAGAAGCCGCCAAAGCCGTCAGTTCCCAGATTTCCGTGGCCGGGTTCCCTGCGGCTATTGTGTCTCGTGCGTCGTTCATTACCACTCAGTCTCTGTTCTGACGGTCTCTCACTGCACTCTCACTACACTCTCAACCACTACATTCTTGACCCTAGGGCATGCGTAGATCATGCCATAGCTCCGTGGCCGCAACGCAAGTTCAGTTGGGCCGTTTCCGGTAGTTTTTCCGACCACCTCCAGGCGACGGTTCACTCCACACAGGAAATTATGCACTCGATTGGTGCTGTTCACGCATTAACTCAGCCCCCAGTAAGGCCCTCAAAAAAAATGTGGCTGGTTAAAACATCGCCAGAAAATCCCTGCTATACTTTTTGTTATATGTTTATAACTTATAGTTACATAGAGTTCGCGACACGCGAAGGAGACAGTCCATGAAACACGAAACTGCGTTGGTTACGCACTTCTTTGATGAACCTACGAACACCCTGTCTTATGTCGTTCAAGACCCAAATAGTAAAGCTTGCGCTATCGTCGACAGTGTCCTCGACCTGGACTACCCATCGGGAACGATCAGCTACGACAGCGCCGACGCCATCATTGCGTTTGTCCGCGATCACGGCTTGGAAGTCGAATGGATTCTTGAGACCCACGTCCACGCCGACCACCTTTCCGCTGCTCCTTACTTGAAGGACCGCGTTGGCGGGAAGATCGCCATTGGTAGCGCGATCACCACTGTGCAAACGGTATTTGGTGGCGTATTCAACGTCGGTAATGGGTTTGCCCGGGACGGGAGCCAGTTTGATGTACTCCTGAATGAAGGTGACGCGTTAGTTATCGGCGGCATGGAAGGTTACGCAATGCATACTCCAGGCCACACGCCGGCCTGTATGACCTATGTCCTGGGTGACGCCGTGTTTGTGGGCGATACGTTGTTTATGCCTGATTTTGGTACCGCCCGCTGTGATTTTCCGGGAGGCGACGCAGCCACGCTGTTTAAGTCCGTGCGTCGAATTCTAGAGCTTCCAGAGTCGTTAAGAATTTTTGTCTGCCACGACTATATGCCCAATGGTCGAGCCCTCGCTTACGAAACCACTGTTGGCGAAGAGCGGAAAGACAACATTCACGTTAACGACAGCATCGAAGAATCGGCGTTTGTCTCCATGCGTGAGGCCCGGGATGCCACCCTGGCGATGCCAAATCTGATTCTTCCCTCCCTGCAGGTAAACATGCGCGCTGGACACGTGCCGCCCCCAGAATCCGAGGAAAAGTTCTTTCTAAAGCTTCCCTTGAATGCCTTTGGCGGCCCCGATCTACGCGAGTTGGCGGCGGAGGAATAGATCATGGCTCTCAAACGACTAGCGGTAACTGAGGACTTTTCCGTTTCCGAACAGGTAACGGTCGACGAGATGACCAACCTGGCCGCCGCTGGCGTTCGTTCGGTGATCTGTAATCGCCCCGACGGTGAAGCCTCGGATCAACCTACGGTAACCGAACTACAGTCCGCCGCGGAGCAAGCGGGTCTCGAAATTGCCTTTGTGCCCGTTGTACCAGGCGCCATCGACGAGTCGGACGTGGCCGCCTTTGCAGCGGCCATGGAGCGAATGCCGAAACCCCTGCATGCATTTTGCCGCACGGGAACTCGCTCCATGACGCTCTGGAGCCTGCATCAGAAGGCCCAGGGTGTAGCTATCGAAGATCTGCTGCGCCAAGCCAAAGACCTGGGTTACGACCTGGCACAGGTTTTAGGCACAGCACAGGCCCCATCACCGGCGACGGCCACAAGTAAGGCGAAGCAGGATCACTTTGATGTGCTCATCATCGGTGGCGGTGCCGCCGGTATCGCTGTCGCCTCCAGCCTCATGGCCCGTACGCAGGCCCTGTCTATCGCCATCATTGATCCCGCCGAGGTTCACTATTATCAGCCCGGTTGGACCATGGTTGGCGGTGGCATCTTCTCCCAGGGCGATACCGTGAAGACCATGGCATCCCTTATTCCGTCGGGGGTCCGCTGGATCAAGGCGGCCGTCGGCGAGTTTGATCCCACGGAAAACCGGGTTCTCCTCGAGGATTGTCACCCCATCTATTACGACAGACTGATCGTTGCACCAGGTCTGAAGCTAAACTGGCATGGGGTCGAAGGCTTGGTGGACACCCTGGGCCGCAACGGAGTCACCTCCAACTATCGTTACGATCTCGCTCCCTATACCTGGGAATTGGTGAGTTCTCTATCCGGTGGCCGGGCCGTATTTACTCAGCCGCCCATGCCCATCAAGTGTGCCGGGGCACCACAGAAGGCCTTGTATCTATCGGCCGATCACTGGCGACGGAACGGTATCCTCAAAGATATCGACATCCATTTCTATAACGCCGGGGCTGTTCTCTTTGGCGTTAAGGACTACGTTCCCGCGCTTATGGAGTACATTGAGCTCTATGGTGCGTCCCTGCACTTTGAGCATCGCCTGACGCGTATCGATGGTCCATCGCGTACGGCCTGGTTTGAAACCCGCGACGCTGAGGGACAAACCCAAGAGGTCAGCACAGACTTCGACATGATCCACGTTTGCCCGCCACAAACCGCGCCGGACTTCATCCGCGAGTCTCCGCTGGCGGATGAAGCCGGTTGGGTCGATGTCGACCAAAACACCCTGCAACACAAAAGCTTCGACAATATCTGGAGCCTCGGCGACGTGATGAACGCCCCGAATGCCAAGACCGCGGCCGCGGCACGCATGCAGGCTCCTATCGTCGCCAACAACCTGCTCCACGATTTGGACGTTTCTCGCTCCGTCTCTCACTACAACGGCTATGGCTCCTGCCCCCTGACCGTGGAGCGTGGCAAGATCGTTCTCGCCGAGTTTGGGTATGGCGGCAAGTTGCTGCCCAGCTTTCCCCGCTGGCTTCTCAATGGGCAGCGGCCCTCCCGTATGGCCTGGATCCTCAAAGAGAAGATATTGCCGCCCGTGTATTGGAAAGCCATGCTTCGAGGCCGAGAGTGGATGGTCAATCCCGAGCGCAGCGCGGCGGATTCGAGCTCGGCGTGATGGGTCTTTTGCAGGGGTGGTTGCCACCCCTACAGTGGCTGCGGGCTTACCACCGCGGCTTGCTGGCCAGCGATTTGCTTGCGGCGGTGATCGTTACGATCATGTTGATTCCGCAGTCTTTGGCCTACGCTCTCCTCGCCGGTTTGCCACCGGAGATGGGCCTCTACGCAAGCATACTGCCGTTGCTGGCCTATGCCCTGTTTGGCAGCTCTCGAACCTTATCCGTGGGGCCCGTGGCGGTGGTATCGCTGATGACCGCCACTGCGGTGGGTCGGATTGCCGAGACGGGCACTCTGGGTTACGCCAGTGCCGCCATTACCATGGCCCTTTTGTCGGGTTGTATGCTCATAGGCATGGGTTTGCTGCGCTTTGGCTCTCTGGCCAATCTGCTGTCTCACCCGGTGGTATCGGGTTTTATCACCGCGTCTGGGGTCATCATCGCCCTGTCGCAATTACGCCATATTCTCGGTATCAACGGCCATGGCGAAACCCTGCCAACGCTCGTTCACTCCTTGGCGGCGGATCTTGCCAGCTTCAATGGCACTACCCTGGTCACGGGACTAGCGGCTCTCCTATTCCTCGGCTGGGCCCGTAGCGGCCTCGCCCCTTTTCTTGCGGCCCGGGGATTACCGGGCTGGAGCGTATCCCTGCTGGCAAAAGCAGGGCCAGTATTCATCATCATCGCGACCATTGCGGCAAGCATCGCTATGGATTTTGAAGGCCGAGGCGTTGCCATTGTCGGCGACGTGCCCAGGGGCCTGCCGGCCTTCGGCTTACCCAGCATGGACCTGGCCCTGTGGTCGGAGTTGGCCATGTCGGCCTTTTTGATCAGCGTTATCGGCTTTATCGAGTCGGTGTCCGTCGGGCGAACCCTGGCGGCGAAACGACGGCAACGCATCGATGCGGATCAGGAACTCGTGGCCCTGGGGGCCGCAAATGTCGCCGCTGGCGTATCGGGTGGCTTTCCCGTCACCGGTGGATTTTCCCGCTCCGTTGTGAACTTTGATGCCGGTGCGCAAACCCAGCTTGCCAGCGTCTTCGCCGCCGTTGGTATCGCAGCTGCCGCCCTGTTCTTAACCCCTGCCTTGTACTTCCTACCCAAGGCGACGCTGGCGGCTACCATCATCGTTGCGGTGCTATCGCTCATCGACCTGGGTTTGCTGAAGACCGCCTGGAGGTATTCCCGTTCGGACTTCAGTGCCGTTGCGGTGACCATTGCGGCCACGCTTCTTGCCGGAGTAGAGATTGGTGTACTGGCTGGCATAGTCGTGTCCGTGGCCCTTCACCTGCACCGAACATCACGTCCTCACATCGCCATTGTGGGTCAGGTGCCCGGTACGGAACACTACCGCAACGTACAGCGACATCAGGTGGTTACGGACCCAAGCATCATATCCATGCGCATCGACGAAAGCCTGTTTTTTGTTAATGCCAGTTACATGGAAGCTGCGATCTATGCCGAGGTGGCAATGCGTGACGAGCGCCTACAGCATGTGATTCTGCAGTGTACGGCGGTGAACGAAATCGACCTCAGTGCCCTTGAGGTGCTGGAGTCCATCGTGGAAACCCTCCAAGAGCAAGCGATTCAGCTTCATCTCAGTGAGGTCAAAGGTCCGGTCATGGACGCCCTGAAGTGCTCGGATTTTCTCGACCACTTGAGCGGACGTGTGTTTCTGACCCAACACCAGGCCTGTGAGGCGTTGCGACCAAACGGTTAGTGGCTCACCCGGCCGGGGTCAACTCCAGGGCTAACTCGACCGATGTGTGGGCTATTGCTCCGGACGAGACGATGCCGCCTGCCAAAGCTTGAGGAAGCTACGTTCCAACGCGTTTTCCGCTGCCAGACCAAGCTTCTGCTGCCAGTTTTTGCGCGGCACATAGCGCACCTCAAACACACCATGGGATTCCAGGTGGTCCAAGATATAGCTATCGGAAGTGAGCAGTTCATCGACGAGGTGCACATCCATCGCCCTTTGGCCGTACCAGATCTCCCCAGTGGCAACCTGATCGATATCCACAACCTCGCGATTCTGACGCACGAAGTCTTTGAACAGCAGATGGGTATCTTCAAGCTCCTCGCGAAACTTCTCGCGTCCCTTGTCGGTGTTTTCACCAAACAAGGTCAGCGTTCGCTTGTATTCCCCGGCGGTGAACAACTCAAAGTCGATGTCGTTCTTCTTCAGGAGCTTATGAAAGTTCGGTAGTTGGGCCAGAACACCAATGGAGCCGATGATTGCGAAGGGGGCGGCGATGATGCGGTCCGCCACGCAGGCCATCATGTAACCACCGCTTGCGGCTACCTTGTCAACAGCGACAGTGAGTTTCGCTCCTCGTCCGTGTATTCGCTGTAGCTGACTTGCGGCCAGGCCGTAGCTGTGTACCAGACCGCCGCTGCTTTCCAGACGAAGCAGTACCTCATCGTTTTCCCGCAGCTCACCGACCAGTACGGATACTTCCTCTCGCAACTGCGTGACTGCGCCCGCGCGGATGTCGCCGTGAAAATTCAGAACGAACAAGCGAGGTTTTTCTTCGCTGCTCTCAGGATCGTCTTTAAGGTGCTGCTTCGCCGCTTTGCTTTTGCGTTTGGCGTCTTTCTTGTCGCGCTTTTTCTCCGCCTTACGGGTTTCTTTTCTAAGGGCCGGATCCAGCGTTGCCTCTTTCAGGGCCTGACCGAGATCCTTGTAGCGATCGTTCAACTTGTGCACTTCGATATGCCCATCGCTTTCGCCGCGATTGCGCTGCCCCACGGCGGCGATAAGCACGACGATGACACCCACGGCGGCGACAACGGTGACAGCCTGGGCCAGAAAGAGGCCGTATTCGGCGAGAAATTCCATAGTATTGGGGTCCGTTTAAAAAGGCTCAGGAACGACCGGATGAGGTCTTAACGCGAGCAGTGTGCCCGAATCAACTGCCCGGCAATGGAAGCCGGGGGTGGCACGGGAGGCAATTCGCGGGGATGGTACCAGTTTGCCTCGGCGATCTCCTGCTCGTCGGGACGGATTTCTCCGCCAGCGTATTCGGCGAAGTAACCCAGCATGAGCTGATTCGGGAACGGCCAGGCCTGGGATGAGAAGTACCGGATCTCACCGACTTCCACACCCACCTCCTCATACGCTTCCCGGCGCAAGGTCTCTTCGGCGCTCTCTCCCGCCTCAATGAAGCCGGCCAAGGTGCTGTACATGGGGCGTGGAAATCGCGCGTTTCGAGCCAGGAGCATTTCATCGCCTCGGGTAACCAGCGTAATGACGCAGGGCGAAATGCGGGGATACAGCAAGGTGCGACAACGCCCGCAAGCCATAGCTCGTTCTCCTGCGGCGGGCTCCATGGGTGATCCACAGCGACCACAGTAGCGGTGATCTCGCTCCCAGTCCAGAAGCTGAGCGGCCCGCCCTGTGAGGGCAAACAACTGGTCATCGACGCGCCCGAGCAAGTGATACAGATTGCCCACCTGAAAGCGCAGCGCATCAATTTCCACAATATCGTCGATTTCTACGGCGAAGCAGGCCTCGCCCTCCCAATAGCCGACAAACTGCTCGCGAAGCACCTGCCAACCATGGTCCGCCAGATCTCGATCACTCAGCACACAGGGTCGTCGAGACTGGAGATCCATAACCAGCTTCCCTGCGCTAAAAACAATATGCAGCGCTCCATCACGAGTAGTGGGTGCCTTGGGCTGTAGATCGAGCATGAGGTTCCTGTGTTGTTAGTAGGCTCTTGGGAGGCCTGAGACGGAGGCGGACGGCTATGCTATGCACCGCGCTCTCGAGCTGCAAGCGCCGCTGCGGCTTGCCCTTCTCGATGTACAAAATACTCGCTGTGATTTCGACAAAGAGCCCCCGGTCGTCGTCTTACGAGATCCATGGCAATACCGTACACTTGGCCGCTTGTTTAATAGGGGGCCTCCCATGAGTGAATCCGCAGCACAGGCGTTATGGCAGAATTTTCTTGGGCCATCGCCGGAGTGGTACAAGAAGGTGATCGTCGCATTTCTGCTTATCAATCCTATCTTGCTGTTCACCATTGATGCCTTTGCTACGGGCTGGGTGCTGATCGGGGAGTTTATTTTTACTCTCGCCCTCGCCTTGCGTTGCTATCCCCTACAACCCGGTGGTCTTCTCGCCATTGAGGCCGTGGTACTGGGCATGACCAATCCCCACACGGTCTTCCACGAAACAGCTGCGAACTTTGAAGTAATCCTGTTGCTGATGTTCATGGTTGCAGGCATATACTTCATGAAGGAACTGCTGCTGTTCGTTTTCACGCGCATCCTCCTGCGCATTCGTTCCAAGGTGTTGCTGTCTTTACTTTTCAGCTTAGTCGCCGCAGTTCTTTCAGCCTTCCTGGACGCGCTGACTGTTACGGCGGTACTCATCAGTGTCGGCGTGGGCTTCTATGCGGTGTATCACAAGGTGGCTTCGGGTAAGGGTGTGCACCATGACGACCATGATCACGGTGATGACGATGCCGTGCACGACAATCACAAAGAAGACCTCGAGCGCTTTCGGGCATTTCTTCGCTCCCTGTTGATGCACGGCGCGGTTGGTACCGCTCTCGGGGGGGTCTGCACCCTGGTGGGAGAACCCCAAAACCTGCTCATCGCATCGGTCGCCGATTGGGACTTTATCCGCTTTCTGTCCATCATGGCGCCCGTCACCATGCCGGTGTTGGCCTGCGGTTTAATCACTTGCGTGCTTTTGGAATTGAGCGGCAAATTTGGCTACGGCGCGACTTTGCCCGATAACGTTCGCCTGGTGCTAGAAGAGTTTCAGACCAAAGCTGACGAGGGCCGCAACTCGCGTACCGTGGCCCGCCTGGTAGTTCAGGCCAGCGTGGCATTGCTTCTGGTGGTGGGGCTGGCCATGCACTGGGCCGCTGTGGGCCTGATTGGCCTGATGGTTATCGTGTTGCTAACCGCCTTTAATGGCGTTGTGGAAGAACATCAGCTGGGCCATGCTTTTGAGGAGGCCCTACCCTTTACCGCCCTCCTCGTGGTGTTCTTCGCCATCGTTGCGGTGATTCACGACCAACATCTTTTCACCCCGGTCATTGAGGCCGTGCTGGCCATGGATGCGAGCATTCGACCGGCCATGTTCTTTGTTGCCAACGGCGTGTTGTCCATGATCAGTGACAATGTGTTTGTGGCCACGGTCTATATCAACGAAGTGAAGGCCGCCCTCGACGCGGGCTCCATCAGTCGAGCGGAGTTCGATCAACTGGCCGTCGCTATCAACACGGGTACCAACTTGCCCAGCGTGGCTACCCCCAATGGCCAGGCGGCGTTTCTGTTCTTATTGACCTCGGCTCTGGCTCCACTGATTCGCCTGTCCTATGGGCGCATGGTGATCATGGCCCTGCCCTACACCCTGGTACTGGGCGGTGTGGGGTTGGCGGCAGTAGTGGCTTTTATCTGAACGAGATCCCAGGGGAACGTTTAGTTCGGACGTCGCCTCTGGTTTGAACGTCGCCCCTAGCTCGAACGTCGCCAAAGGGGTGCTGCACCGGCCGCGGCAATGGCATCGAGCTGCGCCTCGTGAGCGGCAACTTCATCGCTACTGGGCTCGATGATCGGTAGTCGGGGTCGGTCCTCGGGGAGTCGCCGCAGCTTTCTCGACACCTTGCGACCCTGGCTCCCACCATCATCATCGCTGAGCGCCAGGCTGGTCTGCCCGCCGGTCATGGCCAGATACACGTCGGCCAGAATCTCCGCGTCTAGGAGCGCCCCGTGGAGGTCTCTACTTGAGTTGTCTACCGCGTAGCGCTGGCAAAGCGCGTCAAGGTTGTTGCGCTGCCCTGGATGACGACTGCGCGCCATTACCAGCGTATCGGTTACCTCGCAGAGTTCGTTTAAAGGCACCGCCGAGGCGTCGTGCCGCTGCAGTTCGCTGTCGAGGAAGCCGATATCAAAAGGCGCGTTGTGGATGATGAGCTCGGCGCCACTAACGAACTCCACAAACTCTCGCACGATGCTGGCGAAAACGGGTTTATCGGCGAGGAAGGTGTTGGTGATGCCGTGGACTTCTATGGCGCCCGCATCGATGTCACGCTCTGGGTTGATGTACTGGTGAAAATGGCGCCCCGTAAGCCGCCGATTCTGCAGCTCCACACAGCCGATCTCGATGATGCGGTGGCCCTGGCTGACTTCCAAGCCAGTGGTTTCCGTGTCGAGGACAATCTGTCGCATCAGTCGTTACCTCCTGGATAGTAGTTCATCGATACCGCGATTCGCCAGCGCATCGGCGCGTTCGTTTCCCGGATGACCGCTGTGACCTTTTACCCACTGCCAGGACACCGTGTGACGGCTATTCTGTTCATCGAGGAGCTGCCAGAGATCCGCATTGGCCACGGGTTTCTTAGCCGCAGTTTTCCAGCCTCGCCGTTTCCAGTTGTCCAGCCATTCTGTGATGCCTTTCATGACATAGGTGGAGTCCGTAGTGAGGGTTACCGCGCAAGATTCGGAGATCGCCGCCAGGCCTTCGATAGCCGCCTGCAATTCCATGCGATTATTGGTGGTCTGGGCCTCGCCGCCGTAGAGTTCTCGCTCTTTGCTGCCGTAGCGCAACAGGGCGCCCCATCCGCCGGGCCCAGGATTTCCACGACAGGCACCATCGGTATATAGCTGTACTTCTTTCAAGGTTTCTCTATCTTTTTCTGGTTGATGAAAAGTGAGACCGTCAGGCGGCGATATCTCGTCGCTGCGGTGCC
>DIYG01000167.1:0-168 GCA_002428935.1 Halieaceae bacterium UBA6060 | reverse complement strand
CGTCGCTGCGGTGCCGCGCGGCGCGGGGTGGCTCGCGAACTCCCCGCAACAGCGAGACCAGGCAAGCGCTCACGGTTGGGTCTACGCAGAGGATGAGGTCTGCGCGCACCGGGGATCTGTTTGATGGCATGGGCGATATACAGGCTACCCCCGGGTAGGCTGTGCCTC
>DIYG01000126.1 GCA_002428935.1 Halieaceae bacterium UBA6060 | reverse complement strand
TGACGGCCTGAACTTGTTTTTCACCGGCGCCAATCGAGGAAAGCTTATCGTTAAGCTCTAAACACCCAAAGCGATGGGAGTGGCCGGCACACCTGCCGGCCCAGCCCCCGCTGTCATCGGCGCCAAGCGGGCATCAGTTGGGCGTAACAAGTGGGCATGCAAGTAGACATAAGGAGTCCTTCGCTCGCCGTGACCATGGGGCCTATGAAGTTCCCGCGCGACCTCTCCTGTGGAAGGGCCTGGTCTATTCGTTGATCAGGTCGATCTGCTCATTCAGGGTCCAGTAATCGTAGAGAATCCCCAGACCGAAAAGCCCCAGCGTGAACAGATAAAGCAGGCCCGTGAACACCTTCCCCATGTAAAAGCGATGGATGCCAAAGGCGCCGAGGAAGGTTAAGAGTATCCAGGCCAGATTGTAGTCCACGTTCCCTTCGTAGTAGCGGTGATCCGCGTCGTCGTTCATGCCGGGCATGAGAAACAGGTCTACGATCCAGCCGATAAAAAACAGCCCAAGGGTGAAAAACCAAAGGGTGCCCGTCAGCGGGCGGCCATAGTAGAAGCGATGGGAGCCCATAAATCCGAAGATCCACAGGAGATAGCCCATCAGAAGGGAATGTGATCCGTTCATCAATAGGTCCTCAATACCCTTTATTCAGGTCGCTCCGGGGCGGCCCAGGCGGGATCATGACACAGGTCATGGCAGCATATGAAAAACGCGGGATAAGCTGTTCTCGGGCTGCGATAAGCGAGACAAGACGACAACGCAGCAGGCAGTATTTTAAGGAGAATCCTATGTCCGTAGAGCACCACGATCTTATTCACGAATTTCCAGAGCTGAAGGATCGCATTCACGACCTCAAGGTGAGCGACGCTCACTTCCGACACCTCTTTGACCAGTACCATGAGCTAACCAAAGAGGTAGAGAACATGGAGAACGAAGTTACTCCGGTCTCCACGCGAACTGAGGAAGAGGCGAAACTGAAACGTCTGCATCTTAAGGATGAGCTGTACCGCATGCTGCGGAAGGCGGAATGACCATGAGTAACTCAAACGCGGCTCTGGAGCAGGTCCTAAAGGGTCGCCTCGCGGAGCTAGAGCATCGATTATCCCGGATCAAGCGCGATCAGACGCAGGAGCACTCCAGCGACTCCGCTGAGCAGGCCCAGGAGCGAGAGAACGATGAAGTTGTCGACGCTATCGGCGAGGAAACTCGCGTGGCCATTGCCGCGACCCGGGCAGCTTTGGGGCGTCTTGACGAGGGAAGCTACGGCATTTGCGAAAACTGTGGCGCAACCATATCCGAAGGGCGTCTAGAGGCCATGCCTGAGGCAACACACTGCATCAAGTGCGCCGCTTGATCGTCGCGACAGGCGATGGAACCCAGGGGGCTGAAGCCCCCTAATCTCTGTGTCCAGATAGTCTCGAACGCCGAGCCCGAGCCGCCGGGGAATCGGATTACGAACTGCGTAGAAATACCCCTCCAGCTACCACTATTTTTCCTTGACAGCGCTAGGGCACATACCTAGAATTCGCGCTCCTTTTATCGGGGTCCCCACCGCGGGGCGTCGGTTTTTTGAAAAGATTGGAGACTGATCGCGTGCAAAATCAGCGCATTCGTATACGCCTTAAGGCGTTTGACCATCGCCTGATCGATACATCGACCCAGGAAATTGTCGAAACTGCTCGTCGTACGGGAGCCCAGGTCCGCGGACCTATTCCTTTGCCGACGCGTAAAGAGCGCTACACGGTTCTGATTTCACCGCATGTGAATAAAGACGCTCGCGATCAGTACGAAATCCGTACCCACAAGCGGCTGCTGGACATTATCGAGCCTACGGAAAAGACCGTAGACGCTCTGATGAAGTTGGATCTGGCAGCGGGTGTGGAAGTACAGATCAGTCTTGGTTAACTACAATTCGTAGCAAGACCTGCTCTGTCAGCGTTGCCCATGAGGCATAACTGACAGGGTGTGTAACGCCCGGCGGCGATAGCGCTGCGGGCGGCCATAGAGGGTGAGAGCCCCGTACACTGTGAGGTTGGCAAAATGACTATTGGTTTAGTCGGCCGGAAATCCGGCATGACGCGTGTCTTTACGGAAGACGGCGTTTCAATCCCAGTAACCGTAGTGGAGGTTTCTCCAAACCGTGTTACTCAGATCAAAGATAGCGATAGCGATGGTTATCGCGCGATTCAGGTAACTGCGGGCGGCCGTAAGGCGGCCAAAGTGAGCAAGTCCGAAGCGGGGCACTTTGCCAAGGCCGGCGTAGAAGCTGGTCGTGGGTTGTGGGAGTTCCGCGTGGAAGGCGAAGACGACTCCTTTGAAGTCGGCTCGGAGCTTACCGTAGAGCGATTTGAGGCCGGTCAGAAGGTCGATGTGGCGGGCAAGAGTAAGGGTAAGGGTTTCCAGGGCGCGGTGAAGCGCTGGAACTTCCGCACCCAGGACGCCACCCACGGTAACTCTCTGTCTCACCGGGCGCCGGGCTCCATTGGCCAGTGTCAGACCCCTGGACGAGTTTTTAAGGGCAAAAAGATGGCCGGTCAGATGGGTAATGCCAATGTGACCGTGCAGGGCCTGGAGGTTGTTCGCGTAGACGCGGAGCGCAACTTGCTGCTTATCAAGGGTGCGGTACCCGGAGCCCCCGGCGGCGATGTCATCGTCCGTCCGGCGGTCAAAGGCTGAGCTCGGGAGGAATTGTAGAAGTGGAACTGAGCATAGTTAAGCCCGGTAACGAAGACGCAGGCACGGTATCCGTGTCCGAGGCGAACTTCGACCGCGAGTACAACGAAGATCTGGTGCACCAGGTTGTGACCAGCTACCTCGCCGGAGCCCGACAGGGTACGCGAGCACAGAAGAATCGCGCTGCGGTCAGCGGTGGTGGTAAGAAGCCCTGGCGCCAGAAAGGTACGGGTCGCGCGCGTGCCGGCACCATTCGCTCGCCCATTTGGCGCAGCGGTGGGGTTACTTTTGCGGCCCAGCCCCAGGATCACAGCAAGAAAGTGAACCGCAAGATGTACCGCGCGGCGCTGAAGACCATCATGTCGGAGCTGGCTCGTCAGGGTCGCCTGGTGATTGTCGAGACGCTGGATGTGGATGCGCCCAAGACCAAGCTGCTGGTCAACCAGTTGGATGCCTACGGCGTGAACAACAATGCCTTGTTGGTATCTGATGAGGTGAGCGAGAACCTGTATCTGGCCTCGCGCAACCTTCAGAAAGTTGATGTGCGAGACGTTCAGGGCATGGACCCGGTCAGTCTGCTGGCCCACGACAAGGTGATGGTGACCGTCGATGCGGTCAAGAAGATCGAGGAGATGCTGGCATGAACCGTGAGCGCATTTTTCAGGTGCTGATGGGGCCGCATGTCTCGGAAAAGGCCGCCATCGTTGCCGACATGAACAATCAATACGTATTTAAGGTTGCCGTTGATGCGACCAAGAGTGAAATCCGCAAGTCTGTGGAGCAGCTCTTCAAGGTGAATGTGGAAGACGTCCAGACCCTCAAGGTTAAGGGCAAGGTCAAGCGCAATCGCTTTGGATACACCACCAAGCCGACCTGGAAGAAGGCCTATGTCCGTATTGCCGCTGGGCAGGACATCGACTTCGCGGCCGCCGAGTAAGGAGTAGCGGGCAATGGCAGTAGCAAAGAGCAAGCCGACGTCAGCGGGCCGCCGTCACCAGGTTCGCGTGATCAATCAGGAGCTGCACAAGGGCGCTCCTTATGCGCCGCTTCTTGAGAAGCAGTCGCGCAATGGCGGTCGTAACAACAACGGTCGCATCACCACTCGTCACGTCGGTGGTGGCCACAAGCAGCATTACCGTTTGGTGGACTTCAAGCGCAACAAAGACAGCATCCCCGCCAAGGTGGAGCGCATTGAGTATGACCCGAATCGCACAGCGCATATCGCTCTGCTGCTGTTCGCCGATGGTGAGCGTCGCTACATCATCGCGCCGAAGGGTTTGGCCGCAGGTGATGTAGTGCAGTCAGGCTCCGCGGCGCCGATCAAAGTCGGTAACTGTCTGCCCCTGCGCAACATCCCCGTCGGGTCCGTGGTTCATGCTGTAGAGCTGAAGCCGGGCAAGGGCGCACAGCTGGCCCGATCTGCCGGTGCTTCGGTGCAGTTGGCGGCTCGGGAAGGTCGCTACGCGACGATCCGTCTTCGTTCCGGCGAGATGCGTAAGGTGTTGGCGGATTGCCGCGCGACCCTGGGTGAAGTCTCCAATTCGGAACACAGCCTGCGCAAGCTCGGCAAAGCGGGTGCTGCTCGCTGGCGCGGTGTTCGCCCGACGGTGCGCGGTGTGGCTATGAACCCCGTTGATCACCCCCACGGTGGTGGTGAGGGTCGTACCTCTGGCGGTCGTCACCCGGTCAGCCCCTGGGGTACGCCAACCAAGGGTTACAAGACTCGTAAGAACAAGCGTACGGACGACCTGATTGTCCGCCGCCGTCGCAAGAAGTAAGCGACTGGCTTAACTGGATTAGAGGAAAGACACAGTGCCCCGTTCCCTTAAGAAAGGCCCGTTTATCGATCTGCACCTTCTGAAGAAGGTGGAGGCCGCCGTGGAATCCAATGACCGTCGTCCTATCAAGACCTGGTCCCGCCGTTCCATGGTGTCTCCGGACATGGTGGGTCTGACCATTGCCGTACACAACGGTCGTCAGCACGTGCCGGTTCTGATCAATGAAGACATGGTGGGTCACAAGCTTGGAGAGTTCGCCGTTACGCGTACCTTCAAAGGGCACATTGTGGACAAGAAGGCCAAGCGCTAAGCGCCGAACCGAACAGGAAGAAGACAGATGGAAGTTGCAGCGAGATTGAAAGGAGCCCGCATCAGCGCGCAGAAAGCGCGGCTGGTAGCAGACCAGGTGCGTGGCAAGCCAGTGGAAGAGGCCCTGTCAGTGCTGGAGTTCAGCAACAAGAAGGCTGCCCACATCGTTAAGAAGGTTCTCAACTCGGCGATTGCCAATGCGGAGAACAATGAAGGCGCAGACGTTGATGAACTCAAGGTTTCATCAATCTTCGTCGATGAAGGCATGACCATGAAGCGGATTCAGCCCCGGGCTAAAGGCCGGGCGGACCGGATCTTCAAGCGCAGCTGCCATATCACCGTAAAAGTCGCCGACGGCGAGAGCTAAAGGATCAGGAGTCGACCACATGGGTCAGAAAGTACATCCCACGGGCATCCGCCTCGGCATCGTAAAGGACCACAACTCGGTCTGGTATGCAGATCGTGGCAACTATGCGAAGCAGCTCATCACGGACCTGGAAGTTCGCCAGTTCATCGAGAAGAAGCTCGATAACGCTTCCGTCAGTCGTGTTGTGATCGAGCGCCCGGCGCAGACCGCGCGGATCACGATCCACACGGCTCGTCCTGGCATTGTTATTGGTAAGAAGGGTGAAGATGTTGACGCCCTGCGCAAAGTGCTCACCCAGAAGATGGGTGTGCCCGTGCATATCAACATCGAAGAGATCCGTAAGCCGGACCTTGATGCTCGTCTGGTTGCGCAAAACGTAGCTCAGCAGCTCGAACGCCGGGTGATGTTCCGTCGCGCCATGAAGCGCGTTGTGCAAAACGCCATGCGTCAGGGCGCCGAAGGCATCAAGGTACAGGTTAGCGGACGCCTTGGTGGCGCTGAAATCGCGCGTACGGAGTGGTATCGCGAAGGCCGTGTGCCCTTGCACACGCTCCGCGCTGATATCGATTACGCCACCTACGAGGCTGAGACCACCTACGGCATCCTGGGTGTGAAGGTATGGATCTTCAAGGGTGAAGTGTTTGGCGCTGAAGAAGCCGACAGCCGTAAGGCCGCGGCCAGCTAAGCGGAAGATTCCGCAAAGCAATAGCTGAAACGGCGAGAACAGCAAAGGGTTTAGGACAATGCTGCAACCAAAACGTACGAAATTCCGCAAGACGCAAAAGGGCCGTAACCGCGGTCTGGCGCATCGCGGCAGCAAGGTTAGCTTCGGCGAGTTTGGCCTCAAGGCCACGGGCCGCGGGCGCATTACGGCGCGTCAGATTGAGGCCGCTCGTCGTGCCATGACTCGCCACATCAAGCGTGGCGGAAAGATCTGGATCCGTATCTTCCCGGACAAGCCGATTACCGGTAAGCCGCTGGAAGTTCGCCAGGGTAAAGGTAAGGGTAACGTGGAGTATTGGGTTGCGCAGATTCAGCCCGGAAAGATGCTCTACGAGGTACAGGGTGTATCCGAAGAATTGGCTCGCGAAGCCTTTCAGTTGGCTGCAGCGAAAATCCCTGTGTCAACGAAATTTGTGAAAAGGTCGGTGATGTGATGAACGCCAGCGAATTACGCGAGAAGAGCGCCGAAGAGCTCGGCGAGCAGCTTCTTACGCTGCGCGAAGAGCAATTCAAGCTGCGTATGCAGAAGGCTACGGGACAGCTTGGGCAGACTCATCTGCTCAAGGAAAACCAGCGCGATATCGCGCGGGTAAAAACCGTTCTGCATGCGAAGAATCAAGAGGCAGGTGAATAGCGATGTCAGCTGAAAAGAGATCCCGGACCGTTACCGGGCGCGTGGTGAGCAACAAGATGGATAAAACCATCACGGTACTTATCGAGCGTCGCGTCCGTCACCCTGTGTACGGAAAATATCTGACTCGCTCTTCCAAGGTTCACGCTCACGATGCGGAAAACCAGTGCGGTATTGGCGATCTGGTGACCGTGGCGGAAACCCGCCCGATCTCCAAGAGCAAGACCTGGAATCTGGTAGAGGTCGTGGAGAAGGTGGAGGCTGTAGCCCAATGATCCAGACTCAGTCCTATTTGGAAGTTGCGGACAACAGCGGTGCACGTCGCGTTATGTGCATCAAGGTGCTTGGCGGCTCCAAGCGTCGTTACGCGCGGGTCGGTGACCTCATCAAGGTAACCGTTAAGGAAGCGATTCCCCGGGGTAAGGTCAAGAAGGGCCAGGTTATGACTGCGGTCGTTGTGCGCACTAAGAAAGGCGTACGTCGCCCTGACGGTTCGCTGATCAAGTTTGACGACAACGCGGCGGTTCTTCTGAACAACCAGGAAGCGCCTATCGGCACTCGTATTTTTGGCCCGGTTACGCGTGAGCTGCGCGGTGAGAAGTTCATGAAGATCATCTCCCTGGCCCCCGAGGTTATCTAGGCGGGCCCCGGTACTCGCAGCGAAGAATTTGAGAGACAAGAGCAATGTTGAAGATCAAACGTGACGACGAAGTCGTGGTGCTGGCCGGTAAGGACAAGGGCAAACGCGGCAAGGTTCGTAAAGTGGTGGATTCGGACCGCGTCATCGTGGCCGGTATCAACATGATCAAGAAGCACACTCGACCTAATCCTCAGGCGGGCGTGCAGGGTGGCATCGTAGAAAAGGAAGCACCGATTCAGGTTTCCAACGTGGCGATTTTCAACCCCGAGACCAGCAAGGCGGATCGCGTTGGGTTCCGCGTTGATGACGGCAAAAAGGTTCGTATTTACAAGTCCACGGGCGCAGTAGTCGACGCCTGAGGAAGAGAAGGTATACGCAAATGGCAAGCTTGAAAGACAAGTACCGGGACGAACTCGCGCCCAAGCTCAAAGAAGAATTGGGCCTGGATAACGTGATGGAAGTGCCGCGCATCACCAAGATTACGCTAAACATGGGCGTGGGTGAGGCCGTAGGTGACAAGAAGGTCATGGAGAACGCTGTAGCGGACATGACTAAGATAGCGGGCCAGAAGCCTGTAGTTACCGTGGCGCGTAAGTCCATTGCGGGATTCAAGATCCGTGACGGCTGGCCCATCGGTTGCAAGGTTACTCTGCGTCGCGAGCGCATGTACGAATTTCTGGAGCGTCTCATTAGCATCGCGATCCCCCGGGTTCGTGACTTCCGTGGCATTAGCCCCAAGTCCTTCGATGGCCGCGGCAACTTCGCCATGGGTGTTTCTGAGCAGATTATCTTCCCGGAAATCAATTACGACGAGGTGGATACGCTGCGCGGCATGGATATAACGATTACCACGACGGCTCGCACGGACGACGAAGGTCGCGCCTTGCTGCGAGCTTTCAACTTCCCGCTGAAAGGATAATTCGGGTTATGGCCAAGAAGTCGATGATTGCACGCGAGAACAAGCGTGCCCGCACGGTCGCTCGCTACGCCAAGAAGCGCGCGGAACTCAAAGCAGTGTTGGGCAGTTCCAGCGCGACGGATGAAGAGAAGTGGGAAGCTCAGGTAGCGCTGCAAAAACTGCCGCGCAATGCCAGCCCCGTGCGCCAGCAGCGTCGCTGCCAGGTTACGGGTCGTCCCCACGCGGTGTATCGCAAGTTCGGCCTGTGTCGTAACAAGCTCCGTGAAGCGGCCATGCGCGGTGACGTACCGGGCCTGGTCAAGGCCAGCTGGTAAGCCCTGACAGCGCAAAAGCGCAAAGATAAGGCGAGAGGAAACACACAATGAGTATGCAAGATCCGCTGGCAGATATGCTGACCCGCATCCGCAACGCGCAGATGGCCGGCAAAACCAGCGTCGATATGCCCGGTTCCAAGCTTAAGGCAGCCGTTGCCAAAGTCCTTCAGGAAGAGGGCTATATCGCAGCCTATGAGGCCCGCGTTGATGGCGTTAAACCTCGTCTGGCGCTGGAACTCAAGTATCACCAGGGCAAGCCCGTGATTGCGGAAATCGACCGCGCGAGCCGTCCGAGTCTGCGACGGTATTCCGGAAAGGACGAACTCCCCACGGTACGCGGTGGTTTGGGCATTGCCATTATTTCCACGTCTCGTGGCGTGATGACCGATCGTGCTGCACGCGCTGCGGGCGTGGGCGGTGAGGTGCTCTGCACGGTCTTCTAAGACCGGCGTGGGGTGCGACAGCAAATAGATAGAGACAGAGAAAGGACAGAAGCATGTCCAGAGTAGCGAATAATCCTGTGACCTTGCCAAAAGGCGTTGAGGTCACCATCGACGGGCGGGAAGTCCAGGTTAAGGGCGCCAAAGGCGCTCTGTCCCTGCCGTTGTACGAGGGCGTAGAGATCAAGCAGGAAGACGGCACTGTGACCTTCGCTTATGACAGCGATGCAGCCAAGACCATGGCGGGCACAACCCGAGCGCTGGTCAACAATATGGTCAAGGGCGTTTCCGAAGGCTGGGAGAAGAAGCTAGTGCTCAACGGCGTTGGCTATCGTGCGAAAGCCAGTGGCAAGACCGTAAACCTGACCATTGGTCTTTCTCATCCGGTGGATTACGAGTTGCCGGAAGGGCTGAGCGCCGAAACGCCCTCGCAGACGGAAATCGTTATCAAGGGCATCGACAAGCAGGCCGTCGGTGAGGCCGCGGCTAAGATCCGCAGCTTCCGTCCGCCGGAGCCATACAAAGGTAAAGGCATTCGTTACGCGGATGAGTACGTCCGTCGTAAGGAAGCCAAGAAGAAGTAACGGGACAGCAAGATGAGTGCAAAGAACGATTCACGGCTACGCCGGGCCCGCAAGTCGCGTCAGCGCATGCGCACCCAGGGCGTCAATCGCCTCAGCGTACATCGCACACCGCGTCATATTTATGCGCAAGTGTTTGCGCCTGCGGGTGACACGGTTCTGGCCAGTGCATCAACGCTGGACAGCAACCTGCGCGCAAACCAAACGGGTAACGTCGACGCGGCTGCTGCCGTGGGCAAATTGGTTGCTGAGCGCGCGCTGGCAGCAGGTGTGAACAAGGTAGCGTTCGATCGCAGTGGCTATAAATACCACGGTCGAGTCAAGGCGCTCGCCGATGCGGCACGCGAAGGCGGACTGGAATTCTAAGGTAGATAGACGATGGCGTTTAACGAACAGAAGCAGCAGGACGGCGACCTCCAGGAAAAACTGGTTCAGGTCAATCGCGTGGCCAAGGTAGTGAAGGGTGGTCGAATCTTCGGCTTTACGGCCCTTACGGTGGTGGGTGATGGCAATGGCCGAGTTGGTTTTGGCCGCGGCAAGGCCCGGGAAGTACCCGTGGCGATTCAGAAAGCTATGGAAGCCGCTCGTCGCAACATGATTCAGGTAGAGCTGGATAACGGCACGATCCAGTACCCGATCAAAGCCCGTCATGGGGCATCCAAGATCTATATGCAGCCTGCTTCTGAGGGCACCGGCGTTATTGCGGGTGGGGCGATGCGTGCGGTGCTTGAAATCGCCGGCGTTCATAACGTTCTCGCCAAATGCTACGGCTCGACGAACCCTGTGAACGTGGTACGCGCAACCTTCAACGGTCTTCGCGATATGGCTTCACCGGAAAGCGTGGCGGCCAAGCGTGGCAAGACGGTAGAAGAGATTTACGGCTAAGTACTTCAGCCTCCCAGAGGTAAGAAGTAGCGGATAACGGATTAGCGAGTCATGGCTAACACAGCAAATGCAACGATCAAGGTTACGCAAACCAAAAGCGTGAATGGTCGTTTGAAGAACCATAAGGCCTGCATCGCCGGCCTGGGACTGCGTCGCATCGGTCATACGGTGGAAGTGGAAGACACTCCTTCGGTGCGCGGCATGATCAATAAAGTGAGCTACATGGTTCGCGTGGAGGAACAGGCGTGAGCGACACAATGCGATTGAATACGCTGAGCCCGGCACCGGGTTCGCGCAAGGCCGCCAAGCGGGTTGGTCGAGGAGTCGGCAGTGGCGTCGGCAAGACCGCAGGTCGTGGTCATAAAGGTCAGAAAGCTCGCTCCGGTGGCAAGGTGGCTCCCGGTTTCGAGGGCGGCCAGATGCCTTTGCAAAAGCGTCTGCCCAAGTATGGCTTCACCTCGCGGATCGCTCGTACAACGGCGCAGGTTCGTTTGGCAGAGCTGAACAAGGTTGCCAATGATGTCATCGACATCCAGGCCCTTAAAGACGCGGACGTGATTCGCGACGACGTGCTGCGAGTACGTGTATTTCTATCCGGTGAACTCAACCGGGCCGTTACGCTCAAAGGTATCCCCGCGTCCAAAGGTGCTCGGGAAGCCATTGAGAAAGCTGGCGGCAAGATAGAAGAGTAAAGGCGTGGGGCGCAAACGGTGGAATTTTCCCCCGGCGACCCCATAGATAGCGTAACGAAAAGGATCAAGAGACTACCGTCGAGGACCTGATGGCCGAGCTACCCACAGCAAACCGGGCCGGAATGGGCGAGCTTTTTGCTCGCCTTCGTTTTGTATTGGTCGCGATAATTGTCTACCGGATTGGGACTCATATCCCCGTCCCGGGGATCGACCCTAACCAACTGGCAGCGCTGTTCAACCAGAATCAAGGGACGATTCTTGGTTTGGCAAACATGTTCTCCGGGGGTGCTCTGGAGCGTATGAGTATTCTCGCCCTGGGGATCATGCCCTACATCTCAGCCTCCATCATCATGCAGCTCATGTCGGCGGTCACACCGCAGTTGGAGCAGCTGAAGAAGGAAGGCGAGGCCGGCCGACGCAAAATCAGCCAGTACACGCGCTATCTGACGGTTGCCCTAGCTATTGTCCAGGCCACCGGCATGACCGTGGGTATGGCCAACCAGGGCATGAGCTACAACACAGGGCTGCTGTTTTTCATTATCGCTATCACCTCCCTGGTCACCGGCGCCGTGTTTATGATGTGGCTCGGCGAGCAGATCACTGAAAAGGGCGTTGGTAACGGCATATCGCTACTGATTTTTGCCGGTATCGTGGCGGGATTGCCCGCAGCTATCGGTCAGTCTCTGGAACAAGCGCGCCAGGGGGAACTCAACATCCTGTTCCTCCTGCTCATTCTGACCTTCGCAATCATGATGATTTACGCCATCGTGTTTATCGAGCGGGGGCAGCGGCGTATAACCGTGAACTACGCCAAGCGCCAGCAGGGGCGCAAGATGTATCAGGCGCAGAGTTCACACCTGCCCCTCAAGGTCAATATGGCGGGTGTTATTCCGGCAATTTTTGCCAGCAGCATCTTGTTGTTCCCCGCGTCTATCGCCCAGTGGCTAGGCGGCTCCGGTGCTGGCTCCGCCGATTGGTTGCAGGACCTGGCGGTAGCCATTGGCCCGGGGCAACCGCTGAATATTCTGCTGTTCACCGTGTTTATTGTTTTCTTCTGTTTCTTCTACACGGCTCTGATGTTTAACCCCCAGGAAGTGTCGGACAACCTCAAGCGTTCGGGGGCTTTCGTACCGGGTATCCGTCCGGGGCAACAGACGGCGAACTATATCGACGGGGTGCTCACCCGACTGACGGTTTTCGGCTCAGCGTATATCGCGACCGTGTGTTTGATACCTCAGTTTCTTGTGGTAACCGCAAATGTGCCGTTCTATCTGGGTGGTACATCCCTGCTCATCGTGGTCGTGGTCGTTATGGACTTTATGGCGCAGGTGCAGAGCCACCTCATGTCGCACCAGTACGACTCGGTGATGAAGAAAGCGAATCTGAAGAATTATGGAGCTGCGGGCCGCGTACGCTGAGGCGTATAAAACAAAGGGTCCGTTCTGGAGTAGAGAGATGAAAGTTAGAGCATCGGTCAAGAAGATCTGCCGTAACTGCAAGATTGTTCGTCGCAATGGCGTGGTCCGTGTGATCTGTAATACGGATCCACGACACAAGCAGCGTCAAGGCTAAGTCGAGAATCTGCAGTGCCGGCATTGCGTTCTGGTAGTGAAATCGTTAAAATCGCGCGCCTTTTTTGTGGCGCCTGTGCCCGCCTGTCTCTGGTTTGAAGCAGTGACACGGTCTTTGCACGGTGAATATTTCGGAGACAAGTAAATGGCTCGTATAGCCGGCGTCAACATCCCGGACAACAAGCATGCGGTGATTTCCCTCACCTATATCTATGGTGTGGGACGTACCCAGGCACAGCGTCTGTGTGACGACTGTGGTGTTGCTCGCAGCACTCGCATCGGAGATCTCACGGAAGGTGAACTCGATGCCTTGCGCGCCAAAGTAAGTGAGATGACCGTTGAAGGGGATCTTCGCCGGGAAATTTCCATGAACATTAAGCGTCTGATGGACCTCGGCTGCAATCGCGGTCTGCGCCATCGTCGCAACCTTCCGCTTCGCGGTCAGCGCACAAAAACCAATGCGCGCACCCGCAAGGGGCCGAGGAAGCCGATTCGCAAATAAATCCGCCGCGCGACAGCGTGACAGTCTGGGTTCAGGCTGCTAACAGGACAGAGCGAATCCTCAATTAGTGTAGCTGCACCGCTGTGCAGCGTTGATATTAAGACGGGATCAATTACATGGCTAAGCCAGGTGCCAAGGGCACGCGCAAGAAAATTACGCGAACCATCGCCGATGGAATCGCGCATATTCATGCGTCTTTCAACAACACCATCATTACTATCACGGACCGCCAGGGAAACACCCTGAGCTGGGCGACGGCGGGTGGATCTGGGTTTCGCGGCTCTCGTAAGAGCACGCCGTTCGCCGCACAGGTAGCAGCCGAGCGCGCCGGAGAAGCGGCTAAAGAGTACGGTCTGCAGAACCTGGACGTCCAGGTGAAGGGCCCCGGCCCCGGCCGCGAGTCTGCCGTACGTGCACTCAACGCCTGCGGTTACAAGATCAGCAATATCACGGACGTGACGCCGATTCCCCATAACGGGTGTCGTCCGCCCAAGAAGCGTCGCGTTTAAGAGGGAGCAAGACTATGGCTCGTTACATTGGCCCAAAATGCAAGCTCTCGCGTCGCGAGGGTACAGATCTGTTCCTGAAGAGCGGTGTTCGCTCCCTGGATTCAAAGTGCAAGCCCGAATCGGTACCCGGGCAGCACGGCGCCCGCCGCGGTCGTCTATCGGACTACGGTGTGCAGCTGCGAGAAAAGCAAAAAGTGCGTCGTATCTACGGCGTCCTGGAGAAGCAATTTCGCAATTACTACAAAGACGCGGCTCGCCTTAAAGGCGCCACCGGCGAAAATCTGCTGCAGCTTCTTGAGAGCCGTCTGGACAATGTCGTATACCGCATTGGTTTTGGCTCTACCCGTGCTGAAGCCCGCCAGCTTGTGGCTCACAAAGCCATCCTGGTTAACGGTCGTGTAGTGAACATTGCCTCCTATCAGGTTAAAGCTGGCGATGTCGTCGCCCTGCGAGAGAAGGCGAAGAAGCAGTTGCGTGTGCAGTCAGCCATGGCGCTGGCTGCCCAACGCGGTGAGCCCGAGTGGATTGATGTCAACGTAGACAAGCTGGAAGCGGTCTACAAAGCCGCGCCGGAGCGTCAGGATCTCTCCGCGGAAATCAACGAAAACCTGATTGTGGAGCTGTACTCGAAGTAAACCCTGCGTCTTGAACGCAGCACAGAGCGTCATTGACAGGGCTCAGCTCTGTCAGACCTCGAGTACGGAACGACCCGAACAGCTATTTACAGGTGCCATCGATGCAATCATCAGTTAAAGAATTACTGACCCCGCGCAAGATTAACGTGGCGGAGAAGAGCAAGACCCGCGCCCAGGTGACCCTGGAGCCACTGGAGCGTGGTTTCGGCCACACCCTGGGCAACGCGCTCCGTCGCATTCTTCTGTCCTCTATGCCGGGCTGTGCTATCACCGAAGTAGAAATCGACGGTGTACTGCACGAATACTCAGCCATCGAAGGTGTGCAGGAAGATGTCATTGAAATCCTCCTGAACCTGAAGGGCGTAGCCCTGATCATGAATGGCAAAGACGAGGCCGAACTCATCCTCAGCAAGGAAGGGGAAGGCCCCGTTACGGCCGGTGATATTCAGACCGATCACGACATCGAGATTTGCAACCCAGACCATCTGATTTGCACGCTGAACAGCAAGTCGTCGGTGCACATGAAGTTGAGCGTCGCCCGTGGTCGCGGTTACTCACCGGCGGATTCCCGGGAAAACCCCGAAGAAGAAACCCGCTCCATCGGTCGTCTGCAGTTGGATGCGACGTTTTCTCCGGTGTTGCGTGTGTCTTATGTGGTCGACGCGGCTCGTGTAGAACAGCGCACGGACCTGGATAAGCTGGTTCTCGACCTCGAGACAAACGGTACCATCGACCCGGAAGAAGCTATTCGCCGCGCTGCGACGATCCTGCAGCAACAGCTTGCCGTGTTTGTTGACCTGGAGAGCGAAGCGCAGACGGTTGCCAGCGATGCGGAAGACGAAGTCGATCCGGTGTTGCTGCGTCCCGTTGACGATTTGGAGCTCACGGTACGCTCCGCTAACTGCCTCAAGGCAGAGAACATTTACTACATCGGTGATCTTGTTCAGCGCACGGAAGTTGAGCTGCTCAAGACACCAAACCTGGGCAAGAAGTCTCTCACGGAGATCAAGGACGTGCTGGCATCGCGCGGATTGTCTCTGGGTATGCGCCTTGAGAGCTGGCCACCCGCCAGCCTGCGCAATGATGAGAAGGTTCTCAGCGCCTGATTGGGTAGCCCCGCAACGCCAAGGCCAGTGCCTGGGACTTGCGGAGCAGAAGAGAGACAAAACAAGTAGGCGTCGCGAGACGCCGATGAAAGGAACGGGAAAATGCGTCACCGTCACAGCGGCCGACAGTTAAATCGTAACAGCTCACACCGCAAGGCCATGTTCCGCAACATGACCTCGTCCCTCGTCGAGCATGAGTTGATAAAGACCACCTTGCCCAAGGCCAAGGAGCTTCGTGGTTTTGCTGAACCGCTTATCACCCTGGCGAAAAACGACAGCGTCGCTAACCGTCGTTTGGCGTTTGATCGGCTTCGCGATAAAGCCACGGTAGGTAAGCTGTTTAGCGAACTGGGTCCGCGCTACAAGGAGCGCCCCGGTGGTTATATCCGAATTCTGAAGTGCGGGTATCGCACCGGTGACAAGGCTCCCATGGCCTATGTTGAGTTGGTGGACCGTCCCCAGCCAGAAGCTTACGACGCTGACGACGCTGACGACGAGTAAGCGCTGCGAGCGTTTAGAAAGAAGCCGGGTATATCCCGGCTTTTTTGTGCCTCGGGATTCCTGTCGGAGCTGGGGACCAACTATTGATCCTAAGTCAACGGCGATGTTACGGGACAGAAAACCCTTACCGTGGCTTAAGAAACTCGATCCCAAACGCATCGAATCACGTAGTCTTTGCCGAAGAGCAAGCCATCATGCTTTTCTATCAACATTAAGCCCCGTTCTCGGATAGCTTCGATATGCTCCCCCATGGCCTGCGCAAGCCCTGGGTCTGAAAAGCGCTCTAAACGAGAGCGACATACCTCCAGCTGACTATCGAGAAAGCGCTGACGATAGCGGATGGGATAGTGCTTGGCATGGGTGACCGAGAGGCCTAGACCTTGCAATTGCATTCCAACCCAAGCCGCGGGGTACTCCCGATAGGGGCGTTCCCGAGCCAGGAGCATGCAGGCATCACGCAATCTGCCCAGGTCTCCGATAAAACCTCCCACCTCGTCATTCGTAAGCACCGGCACATAGGGTTCCAGGCCAATAACATAGAGTGTGCCGCGCGTTCGTTCCGCCATGTGCCGCAGCAGGTTTTCCTGGGCATAGGGCGCAAAGGCGTCGATGGCGCCAATAAAGTAATCGAGAATGACCGTATCGAATCGTTCATCGGCAAGGAGTGTGTCGTCGACCCAATTGCCGACAAGGACGCGATCGTGTTCGCGCAGAGAAGGGGCGACAGCCTCTCGCGCCTCCCTTGCAAGGCTTGGCTGGGCGGTGACGGCGGTCCAGCGCGTGCTGGGTAGTTCGGCAATCCACGACAGGGACCGGGCGCCGGTGCCGGCATCGAGGATATGGCCCCAGGGACCATCTCCCTGGAGTTTCTCGATGGCTCGGAACAGGGATGAGGCCTTCGCAGCGCTTTTTGCCATTAGCCTAAGCCAGGTCTGGCACTCACGCCGCCTTGCTGGAGTTCGGTTCCTTGCCCAACATCGGCGCCAAGAACTGCCCAGTGTACGACCCGTCGATCTCGGCCACGGCTTCCGGTGTGCCTTCAGCAATGATTTGTCCACCACCGCTGCCGCCTTCCGGCCCTAGATCGATGATCCAATCCGCGGTTTTGATGACGTCCAGATTGTGCTCGATGATGGCAACCGTGTTGCCGTGATCACGTAGGCGATGGAGCACCTCCAGCAGTTGACGGATGTCTTCGAAGTGCAGCCCTGTCGTCGGCTCATCGAGGATATACAGGGTTCGTCCCGTGTCCCGCTTTGACAGTTCGCGAGACAGTTTCACCCGTTGTGCTTCACCGCCGGAGAGCGTCGTCGCCGCTTGTCCGAGGCGGATGTACGACAGGCCAACGTCCATGAGGGTTTGGAGTTTTCGCGCGATGGCGGGAACGGCCTCGAAGAATTCAAGAGCGTCCTCGACGGTCATTTCCAGCACCTCATGGATGTTCTTGCCTTTGTACCGGATGTCCAGGGTCTCCCGGTTGTACCGTTTCCCTTTACAGACATCGCAGGGCACATAGATATCGGGCAGAAAGTGCATCTCAACCTTGGTTACCCCATCACCCTGACAGGCTTCGCAGCGGCCGCCCTTCACATTGAAGCTGAAACGGCCAGGTTTGTAGCCACGAGAGCGCGCCTCCTGGGTGCCGGCAAAGAGTTCTCGAATCGGCGTAAATATCCCCGTGTAGGTCGCCGGGTTGGAGCGCGGTGTGCGCCCGATGGGGCTTTGATCGATGTCGATGCATTTGTCGACGTGCTCAAGGCCTTCGATCGACCCGTGCTCCGCGGCGGTCAGGGTAGTGGCGCCGTTTAATGCAGTGGCGGCCAGGGGATAAAGTGTGGCGTTGATAAGCGTTGATTTACCGGACCCAGAGACGCCCGTGATGCAGGTGAGCAGGCCTATGGGCAGATGCAGGTCCACGCCGCACAGGTTGTTTCCAGCGGCACCGAGGAGCTGTAGCTGGCGCTTGGGATCGGGTTTTTGGCGTGTGGCAGGGACTTCGATTTCTCGCCGGCCGGACAGATAGGCTCCGGTCACGGACTGCTCCTCCGCCATGATCGCCTTTGCATCGCCCTGAGCGACCACGGTTCCGCCGTGGATGCCAGCGCCAGGCCCGATGTCGATGATGTGATCGGCCATGCGAATCGCATCTTCATCGTGCTCCACTACCAACACCGTGTTTCCGAGATCTCGAAGATGGGTGAGGGTTTTCAACAGTCGCTCATTGTCGCGCTGGTGAAGCCCAATGGACGGTTCGTCGAGGATGTACATCACCCCTACCAGTCCCGCACCGATCTGTGAGGCGAGCCGAATGCGTTGGGCCTCACCACCCGAGAGGGTTTCGGCGCTGCGGTCGAGGGTGAGGTAGTTGAGGCCGACATCGACGAGAAAGCGGTAGCGAGCCCGAATCTCCTTGAGGATTTTCTCCGCGATCTCCGCGTCTCGCCCCTGAAGGGTAAGTTTCTCGAAATAGTCCTCCGCTTCGCCCACGGGCATCGCCGTGATGCTGGGGAGGTTGCGACCATCGACCAGTACATGCCGGGCGTCTTCGCAGAGCCGGCTGCCGCCGCAGTCGTCGCAGGGCGCGGTAGCGAGAAATTTCGACAGGTCTTCGCGCACGGACTGGGACTCCGTGTCACGATAGCGTCGTTCGATGTTGGGGATGATGCCCTCAAAGGCGTGGGAGCGTTTGAACACATCGCCCCTATCGTTGACATAGGAGAAGCTGATCTCTTCCTTGCCGCTGCCGTGCAAGATGATTTTGCGATGTTTGGCAGACAACTTCTCAAAAGGCGTGTCGATATCGAAATCGTAATGCTTGGCCAGGGAGGTGAGCATGTGGAAGTAGTACACATTGCGGCGGTCCCAGCCTCGGATTGCTCCTTCCGCAAGGCTTGCCTCGGGGTAGAGAACGATGCGCTCCTCATCAAAAAACTGACGTACACCCAGGCCATCACAGGTCGGACAGGCGCCCGCCGGGTTATTGAAGGAGAACAGCCGCGGTTCGAGTTCGTTGATGCTGTGACCGCATTCAGGGCAGGCAAAACGGGCGGAAAAGACCATGTCCGCCATTTTTTCGTCCATATCCACGACGAGAGCCAGGCCATCGGTGAGTTCCAGGGCGGTCTCGAAGGATTCCGCGAGGCGCAGCTTTAGATCTTCACGAACTTTGAAGCGGTCCACCACGACTTCAATGGTGTGTTTCTTTTTCTTGTCGAGGTCTGGAAGGTCATCCAGCTCACGGACCGTGCCATCGACCCGCGCCCGGACAAAACCCGCTCCCCGAAGTTCTTCAAACACATGGAGGTGCTCTCCCTTGCGCTCGCGCACCACGGGCGCCAGCAGCATCAGGCGGCTACCCTCGGACAGCGCCAGGACCGTATCAACCATCTGACTGATGGTTTGTGCCTGTAGATGGCGGTGGTGGATGGGGCAGTGGGGTTTGCCGACGCGAGCAAACAGCAGACGCAGATAATCGTAAATCTCGGTGATGGTACCGACGGTGGAGCGAGGGTTGTGGGAGGTCGACTTCTGCTCGATGGAGATAGCAGGGGACAGCCCCTCCACGTGATCGATATCCGGCTTTTCCATCATGGATAGGAATTGACGAGCGTAGGTCGAAAGGGACTCGACGTAGCGGCGCTGACCTTCCGCATACAGGGTATCGAAGGCCAGCGATGACTTGCCCGATCCGGAAAGACCGGTAACGACCACGAGCTTGTCGCGAGGAATGTCGAGGTCAATGTTGCGCAGGTTATGCGTGCGTGCGCCGCGCAGTTGGATAGTGTCCATGATCGAATCCGCAGTAAACGGGCGAAACCGCACAGTATAGGGGTGTGCCCTGGAGGGGTGAAACCTGGAGGTTGGTACGTGTTGCCTGGGGCTACGGATGGGCCAGCGCAATAGAAGGGCTTGGTGCCGGGAAAAGCTGGTACCATCGCGACCCTCGCGAGGTAAACCGATTTGTTGACGCAAAACCCCATGACCGCCCTGGAGCGCCGCGTGGTGGCGACTCTGGCCCTGCTTTACAGCTTCCGTATGCTGGGGCTATTTATGGTCCTGCCGCTGCTGGCGCTGTACGCCGCCGATCTGCGCGACGCCAGCCCCGTGACCATCGGCGTTGCCCTCGGTGCCTACGGCGCGACCCAGGCTCTGCTGCAGATCCCTCTGGGCTGGTTATCGGACCGCCTTGGACGCAAGCCGGTGATCCTCGGTGGCCTCCTGCTGTTTGCCGTGGGTAGCGCCGTGGCGGCCCTCGCTGACAGCGTGACGATGATTGCCGTGGGGCGGGCGCTCCAGGGCGCGGGAGCCATCTCGAGCTCCGTGATGGCCCTGGCTGCCGATGTGACGGCACCGGAGCAACGCACGAAGGCCATGGCGGTCATTGGCATAAGCATCGGTATGTCCTTTGCCCTGGCGATGATCTTCGGCCCCCTGTTGGCCGGCTGGGGAGGGCTGAGTGCGGTGTTTTGGGTAACGGCGGCCCTGGCGGTGGTGGGCATGACGATTGTCGCTTTGGGGGTGCCCGATGTTGCAACCCAGCATCACGACGATGTCGGTGCTCAGCGCAGATTGTTTGGCCGGGCGTTACAAGACCCGGTGCTCCTGCGGCTCGACGGTTCGGTTTTCATCCTTCACTTCATGCTTACAGCTGCTTTTCTCGTGCTGCCGGGAGTGGTGGAGAACACCATGGGTTTCGCCCGGGATGCCCACTGGCGAGTTTACCTGCCCGTGTTGCTGGCCTCATTGCTGGCCATGTATCCCCTATTGCGACTCTCGGAGCGACAGGGCAGACCCGGCTTGGCCCTGCGTGCGGGCGTCATTCTGCTGCCGGCCGCTCTGGTCACCCTGTTTTGGCGTGCGGAATTCGCCTTGCTCTGGGTGGCCATGGTGCTGTTCTTTGCCGCCGTGAACTATCTGGAGGCGGTCTTGCCTTCTATGGTGAGTAAAGCGGTTTTCGCCCATGGCAAGGGTACGGCACTGGGGGTTTACGCAACCTGTCAGTTCCTCGGCGCATTTGCCGGAGGCGCGGTGGGAGGGGTAGTGCTCGCTGCGGCTGGTCGCCCGGGATTGATCTGGTTGATCCTGATGGCAGCGCTTCTGTGGTTGATCCTCATCTGGGGCCTGGAATCCGACCGGTCCTCTGAGCAAGTACCTTTAAGCACGGCCTGAGCGCTTCTGCTGTCGCTTTTGCGGGGTTGGATTGCTATATTTGCCGGTCTTCCCCAGGCAATCTCGGACACGGAAATATGGCTTCGCGCGGCGTTAATAAAGTAATACTCGTCGGTAATTTGGGCGCGGATCCAGAGACCCGTTTTATGCCCTCCGGTGGTTCCGTCACCAATGTCCGCCTGGCGACATCGGAGACCTGGAAAGACAAGCAAACCGGGCAGCCCCAAGAGCGTACCGAGTGGCACCGGGTGGTGTTCTTCAACCGCCTGGCGGAAATTGCCGGAGAATATCTACGTAAAGGCTCGAAGGTGTACGTGGAAGGCGCCCTGCGCACGCGGAAGTGGCAGGATCAGTCGGGTCAGGATCGCTACTCTACGGAGATCGTGGCCAGCGAGATGCAGATGCTCGATAGCCGCGGTTCTGCCGGCGGTGACTATGCCGGGGGAGCCTACCCCGAGGCTGCGGGCGGGTTCGGCGGTGGCTCCCAGGCCTCAGCTCCCTCCGCACCACAGCCTCAGGCCCAGCCCGCTGC
>DIYG01000125.1 GCA_002428935.1 Halieaceae bacterium UBA6060 | reverse complement strand
GGCCCTGCAAATGGACTCCAAGGAGCAAGTCGATGCCTTCTATGGGAAAGCTATGGAACTGGGCGCTACCGATGAGGGCGCGCCGGGGCAGCGCATCGAAGGATTTTACGCCGGGTATTTTCGCGATCTGGATGGCAACAAACTCAACGCCTTCGTGATTGGCTAGGACGCCGCGCACGGGCAATCGATGTAAAACGCGTCCGCGACCAGAAGACTGACAATCTGCGCTGTGATGCGCAGAAATTCGAGGAGCTTTCCGGGTGCGGATTCAACTTACAGTGCGTCCAGACAGATTTCATTGGCGAACAACATGCTCCTGTCCTGGTCTAGGCGGAACCACTTATCGAGCACAGTTACATCGGGAGTAAGCTTCTGATCGAAAACAAGCTTATTGCTCGACCAAACTTGAATGTTGTTATTCAGATCGAAGTGATCAGATGAAATCAACAAAGTAACTGAGGAGACATTCTTTGCACTGAGGTACACGGCGTTTTCGTTCTTCTGTGCCGCCACGGCACTTTCCGTATCACGGCCATTTGTACCGTTCACGATAAGCCAATGAATGCGTTTGAACTCGCCTCCCTCGTCAATCTGCCAGTACAAGTAGTCCGGGTAAGGGTTGCGAGTTTTTGTGTCTATAAAGCTCTGATAGTCGTCTTCTAGGGCACCCAGCCAGGGCATGCCAAAATGATCTCCGGGCATTGGATAAAAACTAATATCGCCACCAGCTTCGTTAACGGCCTCGAAGAGTCTTTCTACGGAATCCACGGGAAACCAGTGATCGTCCCGGGTGTTTACGGCAAAAATTGGTTTGTTAACCAGATTTCCTGGGAAGGTTGTTCCATATACTTTGTGCTTTGCACGCAAAACGTGTGGAGAGCCGACTAAGGCAATGAATCCCGCGAATGGGGTGGGGCGATGGGAAGCGAAATAGTAGGCTCCTCCCGCACCATCGGAAAGGCCGTGTATGAAAACTCTGTTTTCATCGATGTTGTAGCTTTTCTGGAGGGAGTGAATGATCTGTACGATATTTTTCGATTGAGATTCGTACCACCATTTAGCGGTGGTCCAGGCGCTCGGATAGACCGATATGGAGTCTTCAATTCTTAGCTTTCTCAGGCGTTTGAGTTTCACGTTGGTTATGCGGCTACCGGATAGGCTCACGCCACCGTGAAGATAGAAATGTAGATCCGTCTTCCGCTCGGGGTCATAGGATTCCGGAACATGGACCGTGTAGTGAAACGTCTTGTCGGAGCCGGGCACTTTGTGAAAGTCGCTAAACGCGCCTTTCTCAACATCGGCCGGGTATGCTCTCTCGGCTCGGATTTCATCCAGTCGCTGCCAATAAGGCGCTTCCGCACCCATAGTCTGGTTAGCCGTAGTAGCACAGAGTTCTGCGCTAGCACCCATGGGCAACACCGCGATCAGAAATCCGATAACTGTGGGGCAAGTCGTAGTTAACATTTACTCACTCCTCTCACCACGGCGCAGATGCTAGTGTTCACGCCTGCTTCTGGCTGTTCTCGATCCTCTTTTGCACAGTGCAGACTTTATCAGAAGCTCATTCTTCTCAACGCTTGCAGTACGATTTCCCTGACTCGGCCGTAGTCTCGTTTTGCTTACATGATGAATTGTGCAAGTGAAAGTCTATTAGGCGGGGCTCGTTTGAACTGACGATGAGCTCCGTGGAGTTGTCGTAGATTTCGCTTTGTACGGGTGCTTCATACGTCTGGCATAAACCTGTGTGTTGCGCGCTCTGTACGCCTTTTCGATCTTAGGTTCATATGCCTTAGACGTTTCTTGAGCCGGGCATGGGTGGACTCACGGCTACGCGAAACTCGCAAATCAAGTAATGAACACCAGAGTCTCCCGCGAATGGTGAAGAACCCGATGATGCAAAGCCAAGTATCAAGAATCTCCTGATAACCGTGCCATTCTTATGATGAATGGCACGTTGTTTGACTCTTTACTACAGATCTGTCATTGCTTTGCGGGTGGGCACGATTTTATGGTGTGAGACACCGATAGCTGGATTTGCAACGTGCCGCGTTGCTTTCGGTGTCTAATTGATCCCAAAGCTAAAGGACGGCGAGTGCCTCGATTTCAATCAGAGCCTCTGGCGCATAGAGTGCCTTGACCGCGATAAATGTGCTGGCTGGTCTGGGATCTGAAACAAAGTATCGGTCACGCACGGCACAGTAGACACCCAGCTCAGAGGCGTCAGTCACGTAGATGGTAAGTTTTGCAATGTTTGCTAAACCACCGCCGGCATCTTCAATCGTGCGCTGAAGGTTGGTGAAGGTTCGATCAGCCTGCGCTTCAAACCCAGTTTCCAGGACCCAGTTTTCGTCTGCGCCAACCTGACCGGAGATCAATACCATGCGACCACTCGGGATTACGGCCGCCTGTGAATAACCATCAGCTGCAGGGGTGCCAGAAGGTTTTATAAATTGGATAAGGTTGGTGGCGGGCATAGGGGCAGTCTTTAGGCTAATGTGATTTAGACGGATAGTGCTTTGCTAATGTGCGCCATGCCCGTTAGCTGTAGTGCAAGCAAGTCGTGGTCTTCTTCACGAACTTGGCTCGACATTTTTGCAATAACGATCTCAGCCGCAGGGTCAATGAACAGCGTTTGACCGCTGACACCCCAGGCGAAGATGCTGCCTCGTCTTGAGTCATATCCCCACCATTGATTACGGTAGAACCCGCGCGTAAATAGTTTGCTTTTGGGGTCGTTGGACGCCGTGAAGGGAGCAATCGCTGTTGCGTCTGGATACCGAGTTTCAGCAATCCAGGCAGCAGGCACGACTTGGTGCCCGCCAACGCTACCTTCTTGACTAATCATCTGTCCGAAACGCGCCCAATCCTGCAGAGTCAGACTAAGGCCGGCTTCAGCATAGGCTTTTCCAAAAGGGTCGACAGACAGCATCGCATCATGTGTACAGTTCAGCGGGTCCCAGAAACGCTCGCTCAATTGTTGAGCGATGGGTGCGCCGCCGACTTGCTCAAGGATCAGGGCAAGAATAGAAGTATGGACTGTGCGGTAGTGAAACCGGGTGCCATGGGGCCATGCAAGCTTGTCCAGTGACAGAAGAAAAGGGATCAACCCTTTTGGAGTGGCGGAGTCTTGTCGTGATGGAGCCCACCCAACGGCTTTAGCAAGCTGGTTCACATCAGAGCTTTTGTCTTCATAATCCTCCGAGAACCTTATGCCGCTGCGCATATCCAGAACATCGCGAACAGAAGCATCGGCGAAGGCCGACTTAGCGAAATCAGGAAGGTAGTGCACGACGGGATTGGTCAACTCGAGTTGTCCATCGCCCCATAGGGCGCCCGCTAAGGCGCCGACGTATGACTTCGTCCCCGACATGATCAAGTGCCATTGATCCTTGCCCATGCCGTGCCAGTAATTCTCGCTGACTACCGCGCCACGATGAAGGACCAGGAAAGCGTCCGTTGCTGTCTTCTCCAACATCTCTGAAACCGTCGTTGAGGTCCCGTTTGGCGCGGCGAAAGCGAGTTCGGAGATGTCTTCGTGTTGTTCTGGAAGAGCATTGAGCGACTGAGCCGAGCGCTTGATCCGAGCGCAAGGAGCGAGCTCGCAAAGGTGCTGGAGAGCCCAGCGCTTGCCAGGTGCTTCGAACCAATTTGTTAGGTCTGCAGGAGGTCGCGCTAGGGCGTCGTAGTGGCCCATCAAAGTATTCTCCTGATTAATAGTTTGAGCTTTCACCTGGGTTCAGCTTGTGACGCTCATGTCCTTCGATCGGCGGATTAAAGACGCTAACCAAGCGTAAGTCAGTTTCCGCACGTAAGTAATGCTTGTCATGTTTGTCCAGCGCGTAGATGACTCCTGGTGATATCGGATAAACCGTGCCGTCCATCGCTTCGATTTCACCCGTGCCCTTTAGGCAATAGCAGGCCTCAAGGTGATGAACGTATTCCAACAGGGATTCGGTTCCCGCGCGTACGAGCGTATCGCATACGGCGAAACCCATGCCGTGGCGGCGGACGAGCAGTCGGCGGCTTTGGCCGTTCCCCCAATCCACATCTTCTTCCGTACCAATCAGTTCGTCTAGAGAGCGAATAATCATCGCTTGTTACTCCATGTATTTGTTTATGCTTGATATATTATAGATCAAGCAATAAAAAATAAACTTGGGAAATTCCATCCCACAGCAAGTACCGTAGTTGCGAGCTTTCTACTTTTATTAGTGGCTGGTGCTGGGCGCCAACGAGGAGTTGTCGCCACCCCGAGCTGCAAATAGTACGCAGGCCAGGGCGACACCAGTTACCGGACAGCTAATCATCAGCAAGGCTGAAAAACCGGCTTGCTCGACAATCATTGCGGCTGGCGGTCCTGCCAGTAATGCCCCAATCGTTAGAGCACCACCTGCCGATGCGTATAGCTGCTTGGTGAAATCGGTGTACTGAATGATGCTGTTAAAAGCTGGCACTAATGCCCCCCAACCTAAGTTGAAGAGCATGACGCTTATACTGAAGCTTGCAGCGGTTCCATTTATCATCAGCAGATAGCTCGAGATCACGAGTGTTAGGCTGATTACAGCGACGTTTGAAGCGCGTTTAGACTGCCACTGAAACAGCAGCCCACCGGCCATGGCAGCCACCAGGCCTGCTGTAATGGTCGCGCTTATAAAGGTTTTTTCTAATCCGTAGGATGTTCCAATTCGTTCTGAGAATATCCAATACGCAGCGGCTGGCAGTATGTAAATTGTTAATGCAAAGAACGCAGTTGCCAGTCGTAACTGCTGATACAAACTCCCTGCTCTCCATGCTTCTCGTAGAGTGATACGGGGCGGTGAATCACCCTGTGTTGGTTTGCACATAGAAGGCAACGAAATCACTAATGGAAGTACTAGAGCCGGTAAATATACGAGGCTAATCACTTGCAGGCCTGCTGCGCTGCCAAAGGATGGGATAATGAATAGAGGTACCGACATCGCGTAAAGGATGGCAAGTATGAGCTGGAATAGAGCAGACACCCCGAACCAACGGGGAGGGGAGTTACTCTGTCCGATTGTCGAGTTGCCTTGGGCTGATATCGATCCGGCCGCGAAGCCTAAGAAGCCAAAAAGTACAATCACAAATGTGATGTGCGGCAGGTATGGCAGAACCAGAAAAGAGACGAAAAGCAACGCTGCACCACCGATCACCGGCAAGCGAAATCGTATCCGCTTCAACCACACGGGTGCCAACAGGAAAGCAGAGAAAACACCGAACCCATAAAGTGAGTTGACAATTCCGAGTTCGAATAAGCTGGCGTCGAAATGATCGGCGATCGCTCCCAGAATAAGCGGCATGGTGTTCATAACAAAGAGATACAAACCACCCGTGAAAGCAGCAAAGACAACGGTAGTCATCGGGCTTTTGCCGCTGACTTGCCGAAGCTTACTCGGCATTCGAACTCGTCGGTTTGCCGATCAGGGCAGGATTACTAATCGCGAACTCTCGCTTCGGTCTGGCCGGTTTCAAGGCTAATGCCGCGTCCTCAATGCGAGGCAACTGCTTTGGGGTCACAAGTAGGCTGCCGACCCCAGTCCGGGCGCTGCAGAGTCCAAGCTGATGCAGGGCGTCTTTGTCCGCATCGACAAAGCTTAGGGCGCCTACTAGGCCTAGCGCGTTCATGCATTCCGCGGTGGTTTCCGGAGAGACATCTCTAAAGACTCCCTCGGCTACGCCAGCGCGGATCATCTCACGAAGATGCTCAAGATAAGCCTCCATCAGTTCCGCAAGCTCAGGTACGCAGCCGTTGCGCAGTTCCGCAGACAGAAAGATCGATCGGACAGGACTGGATGCGGTACCCGAATAAAGAACATCATCGTAGATCATTCGAAACAGCGTAATAGCTGGCCCCGCACCGAAGGCCTTGAGGTAGTCAAAGTGGCGGATTTCTTGAGCAAAAACGTCGACAGCGACGGCGGAAACGATATCTTGTTTGCGCGGGAAATGGTGAAAAATGGAGGCCGTATGGCAGCCGAGTGCGTCGGCGATTTCTCGCACGGATGCACCGGAGATGCTGGTGCGGCCGAATACACGTTTGGCGGCAGCAATGATATGGCCTCGTTCAATCGGTGGACGCCCGTCCCCTCGTGGACGGCCGCGACGCTTCTCTGGTGCTGCGGTATTCTTGGACTTACTTGATTTTGCTGACATCTTTGTTGCGCCACGTTTATTGATCAGTGGGTCAAAACTTACAGTCGAATCGACCAACTTGGCAAGCTCTTGCGATGTCACAGCGTAACCACAGTTAATGATGATGAACCGTGCCGAGGCTTAGCTTTGTCGTGTCTCAAGTAGCACGATGTCAGGGCCGATTTGAACTTCAATGCCGTCTTGTTTGAGAACTCTGCAGGAGAACTCGACAATCCCCTGTTGCGGTTTGCTCTTAGATTGGCGCAGGCTTGTGACCGTGTATTCGGCCCAGATCGTATCTCCCGCAAAAACCGGGCCGATGAATTTACGTTTGGTCTCCAGAAACGCCACCATCTTCATATCGTCGAACGGTGAGTGCAGCCCTGAGACGATTGAAGCAACCAACATGCCGTGGGCGATACGCCGACCGAAACCATTTTCTTGAGCTGTAAGATCGTCGATATGGATTGGATTAAAGTCGCCGCTGATCCCGCAGAAGTTGATGATATCGGCGTCTAGGACGGTTCGGCGAGCCGTAAGGAAGGTCCAGCTTTGTTCGATGTCGTCGAAGTATATAGCCATGTCAGGTCCCCTCTGGCGTAAAAACAAGGGTGGGCCACGCACCCTCATTTGGCTTGAATGTCGCTTTCACGCGTAAGCCAATGCTGACTTCCTTCTCGCCAACATTGACAAGATGGGACGTGACACGTACCTGTTCATCCAATTCAATGATGGCCAGGATCAAGGGCGCGTCCAGGTTTTCGTAGAAACTGCGTTGTATAACAGTGAACGAATGCACCTCGCCCAGACCGGGGCTTTCGACCCACTGAAGCTGATCACCATGGGTTTGCAGTGAATGGCCTCGCGGGTAATGCTGAAACTTTCCTGTTTTGGAGCACTTTTGTAGCATCAGTTTGCCGGCTACAGCGGCGTCCCAGTATGGTGCGTCGTAAGAGGTGGGCTGCGGTGTGGGTGCGAGCATTCTTTGAGATCCTCCGATTAGTCTTTGGCAAGCAGCAAGGTAGAGGCTGCGGAGAAGAACCCCCCGATGCCATGGACGAGTGACACATCAACATCCGACACCTGATGCCCCGGGCTTTCGCCGCGTAGTTGGCGTATACCCTCTATTAGGGCAAAGACGCCGCGTTTGCCCGGGTGGTTAGACGATAGGCCACCACCGTCGGTATTGATCGGGATAGAGCCGTCGGAGCGAATCGCGCCGCTTTCGACAAATGGCCCTCCTTCTCCTTTCTTACAAAAGCCGAGGTCCTCAAGCGCCATCAATGGTGTGATAGTGAAGGCGTCGTAGAGCTGCGCGACGGAGACATCAGTCGGCGCTAATCCTGCTCTTTCGAAGGCTCGCTTACCCGAGACAACTCCGGGTGTGAGGGTTAAATCGCTCTGCTGACTAAGAAACACATTGCTGTGATAGGCACCGTAACCGAGAACTCTCACGGCCGGTCTATTTAGGTCGCGCGCCCGCTCCTTCGACGTGAGCACAATGGCGCCACCGCTGTCGGTCACCAGGCAGCAATCGAGCTTTGATAGTGGCGACGCAATCATCGGTGCGGAAATCACTTCATCGATTGTTAACGGCTCGCGTTTCGGCGCATGGGGGTTGTTGGCTGCGTTCGCCCGACATGTCACCGCGATCTCTGCCAGCTGTTCACGAGTGGTACCGAATTCGTGCATGTGGCGTTGTGCAAATAGCGCATAGGCCGGCGGGGGGGCATAGCCATAGGGCATTTCATAAGCACCAGGACCGATGGGCCACGCTACTTCAGGAGCAAATGGAAACCTTCTGGGGGCGGCGGCATAGGCAACGACCACAACATCGGCCAGCCCTGCTTCGATTGCTGCTGCTGCCAACCCAGTCTGATAGATGGCGCTGCACCCTCCCACATCTGTGCTGTCAAAGAAGGTGGGGCGCAATCCGAGGTAATCACCAACTTCGATTGAGTCTTCGGCGCATCCCCCCTCCGCCATATCGCCGGCGGTAACACACAAGCCATCAACGTCGCTGAAGGTAAGGCCGGCATCATTAAGGGCGGCAGAAATCACTTCATGGAAAATAACGTAGGGGTGGACTTCAGCCTTGCGGCGTGGGGATTCGTGGGCCCCTACGATGCGGGCATTTGGGAACACGGCGAAGGCCTCCAGGTAAGTTTGTTCGTGACGCGAGAGGCAGAGACTAGACGAATTATGTTGGCTTATGCAATAATTATTTACTGAACAATAAAAAATATAGATACATCAAAGAATTCCAAGAGTTGCTCGTTTGCAACTTCGGTCCGGAACAGTCAAATGTCTTAGGAGAAGAATGATGTCGCATACTGCACTCGTAACCGGTGGTTCTAACGGCATTGGCGCCGCAACGGTGCGGAAGCTAGCTTCGCGTGGCGATAAGATCTTGATCGCGGATATCAACCAAGAAGCAGGGGAGGCGCTGCAGGAGGAAATTGCGAGGGATGGTGGCGAAGCGCTTTTCGTGCCCATGGATGTATCGGAACGCCGTGATTGGGAGGCTGCGCGCGATACCGCGGCCGAGCGGTTCGGTGCGATAGACATCCTAGTCAACAATGCTGGGATGTTTCGTGATAAGTCTCTCTTGAAGCTTTCGGACGCAGATTGGGATTCCGTGCTTCAAGTTAACTTGAAAGGCCCATGGATTGGCATTCAGACATTGTTCCCCGGCATGAAAGAGAAGGGGTGGGGGCGTATTCTGAACATAGCATCCACCGCCTATCGCGGAAACTTTGGCCAGGCTAATTATTCTTCGGCCAAAGGCGGCCTTGTTTCATTGACCAAGACTGTAGCCATAGAAGGCATCAAAGGTGGAATCCTTTGTAATGCTATTGCTCCGCACAATGTCGACACGGCCATTTTAAAAGCTGTTTCTGAGGAGATACGTGCCGAATGGATTGAACAGTCCCGCTGTGGCCGTTTCATGCGGCCAGAGGAAGTGGCAGAGGTGATTGCGTTCTTCGTTTCCGAAGAAAACACTGTGGTTTCCGGCCAGGTGCTGGAAGCTGACTTGTGTGACCTCGTCGGGTGTGGCTGATGGGCATTCCTGGTCAAGTCGATTTTGCTCACTTGTTCGATCCAAAATCCGTTGTGGTGATCGGAGCCTCGGCCGATGAGAACAAGTGGGGATATCAATATGCCTACTCTCTCCTGAAGAGTCGGGATAAGCGATCAGTTTACTTAGTCAATCCTCGGTCAACGGATATTCTTGGTGAGCGTGCGTTTCCCGACGTCGACGCACTACCTGAGATACCCGAGCTAGCCGTCATTTGTGTGCCATCGAGTTTCGTTGCTGATGCGATCGAAGAGGCGGTCAACTTGGGAGTCAAGTCGTTTGTTTGTATTACCGCTGGATTTGCGGAAACTGGATCGGAGGGATTGAGCGAGCAGAAAAAGATCCTCAATGTACTGCATGCTGGTGGCGCCCGAATGGTAGGCCCAAATTGCTTGGGTATATACGACGGCGCAGCTTCGTTTCAGTGCATTGGCTTTTGGGATGTCATGCCTGGTGAGGTTGGATTGATTTCTCAGAGCGGTACGGTGCTACTGGAACTCAGCGCGCGTCTTGCGAAGCATGGTGCAGGGCTTTCACGAGCTGTGTCTGTTGGTAATCAGGCCGATCTTGGTGCGCGCGAGCTTCTGCCTGCTTTTGCGAATAGTACCCAGACTCGCGTTATGGTTGCTTATATTGAGGACTTTCTGGATCCTCGATTGGTTATAGGTGAAATGCAGGCGCTTAAGGAAGCGGGGAAAGAATGTGTTCTCTTGTGTCCGGGCGGCAATGACAGCGTCAGGAGAGCTGCAGCGTCTCATACGGGTTCCCTAGTAGCCGAAGATGAATTGGTAGAGGCCGCCTGTGCTGACGCTGGCATTGTCAGAGTTCGGTCAATTTCCGCAGCCTTACGGGCAATTCATGGAATGCTTGCACCTACTCCCTACCTCGGTTCTCGCGTAGCCGTAGTCGCTGATGGTGGTGGTGCAGCGGTACTCGGCAGCGATGCCTGCGTCAAGGAAGGTTTGGAAGTGCCTGCCTTTTCCAGTGAACTGCGCACGGAGGTAGTAGAAAGGCTGGGCTCGGGATCTGGGACAGCAAACCCGATTGATGCCGTAGGTGCACTTAGCCTTGGAGACTTGCTTCCGGCGGTAGAGGTTGTTTTTAAGGCACCGGAAATTGACACGGTTTTTTTAACCGGCGCGCTAAACAACGTAAAAGCTGAGGTCGGTGAAGATGAGCACACCAATGCAGCGAAAGCAATCCTCGATGCGGCAAAGACCAATAAAAAGGGTCTGATGGTGTCCAGCATGTATGCTGACGATCCGGCCGTGCGGGCTTTTTCCGATTTGGGAGTGCCGGTTTTTACCGGAGCGGCGGAAGCCGCCGAGAGCATGCGCCTAGCGCTTCGCCGACCTGGTCGACGTAAGATTCCACAGTTGCCACCCATCGCGGATCGGATGTTGCCGAGTTTTGACTACTTTGGCGCGCGGCAGCTGTTCGCTGGTTATGACATTCCATTGTCACCAGTCCATGAGGTCCATGACAGAGATTCGGCGCTCAAGGCTGCGAAGCGGGTTGGCTACCCGGTTGTGCTGAAAGCAATGGGTTTGCTGCATAAAAGTGATTCTGGCGGCGTCGCTCTGGACATCAGCTCTGAGTCAGAATTACTGGCGGCTATCGACGACATGATCTACCGCTTGAATCCTCCAAGTTTCAGTCTTGAGGCAATGGCAAAGAGCGGAAGTGTCGATCTGCTGCTCGGTTCTGTGCGTAAGGCCGGCTTCGGTCCGACGGTCACCGTCGCTGCCGGAGGGGTCCACACCGAGATTCTGCGAGACACCGTTACGGCGCTGGCACCGGTTGATGCGGGTTACGCTGAGCAGATGCTGCGCAGGCTGCGAATTGCGCCTTTGCTGGATGGCTATCGCGGTGCGCCACCTGTCGACGTGCCTGCGCTGGCGGCTATTGTTGCCCGATTTTCCAAGGTATTGGTCGACAATGCAGGTATTTCGGAGGCAGAGATTAACCCGCTGCGCGCAGGCGTATCGGGACTGCTAGCACTTGATGCCCGCATACTTGCTGTTGACACCTAGTCAGGCAGCATGTCGAGCGCTCTTGCGAGATAGGGTTCGTAGGATTTCCATACATCGATCGATGAAGTGGAGATTTCCTTGCGTATCTGTGTGGCACTAGCGCTTGTCGAAGCGGTATTGGCACGATTGGGGGCAAGTACACGGGAGTTCCACGGACGACCGAGAAATAAGAAGAGAGCTTGCCCCTCGGCCTCTGGTGCTGTTACAAACTTCTCGTAGCTAATCTCACGATAGCGATTGGCTGGTAGTGTTTTATACCAATGATCTGCCAGTCGGTCGAAGGCGCAGATATAACGTGCAAGGTCTACCGGATCATCAGCGAAGGGATAAAGGCCGCTAAAAAAGCCGCGGAAAATAGCTACCAGACTGTCACGTGGGCGTCGGCGCAACATCAGCATTTGTGCTTTAGGTAGTGCGCTATGGATTAGACCAGCATACAAGTAATTGAGTGGTGTTTTATCGATAAGGCAAGGCTGGTAGCTTGCGTAGTTGGTCATTAAGCCAAGATAGTCGCGGCCGAGTTGCGGTAGGTCGATATCCGTACAGCGCTGAATCAAAGCCAGGCGATTGATTGGTGAAGGGCTTAAGTCGCGCTTGCTTCGTTCTATTACTGCCGTAGCCAACTCTGTCCTTTCTCCCGCGCTCGCAACACCACCACTGCGGAGAATAATCTGTTCAATCAGGGTGGTGCCGCTGCGCGGCAGGCCAAACACAAACAAAGGCCGGCAGCTTTGTGCTGCGGTCTTTGATGGCCGCAGCCGCTCAGTCCGGTGGTTTTTCACCAGCGCGTCAAGGCTGGCAAGATCGTGTTCGACGGAGTAGGGCGCGAAGCGCCGGGCTAAGCGACCGCCCGCGCGAAAGTGCTTAAAGGCCTGCGCGAATTCACCGAGATTATGATATGCCTGTCCCATTGCGGCGTGCAGTCGGCGTTGCCGGAGCGGGTGTAGCGTCTCTGATTTGCAGAGTGCCTCCATGCGGATTACGTGTGCTGAAAAGTTCGGCACAGGTCCAAGATCAATTAACAGATGAAAAGCTTCAACGAAGTCGGGGTCAGCTTTTAGAGCAGCTTCAGCTTTTTGTCTCGACATTTCGAGGTCACCTAACATCCGGAGGCCCGTTGCGACATTGTAGTTTCGGGTTGCGTTGCCTGGGTCTAGTTCCAATGCTCGGCCAAGCAGTATTGTCGCTTCGTGAATCGCGTCAGCCTGAATAAAAACACTTGCAAGCTGCTCTAGTAGGCTCACGGAGGCCTGCGGTGCTATTTCGTTCGCGCTACTTAATGCACTTTCTGGCCCGTGTTCCTGGAGTGTCCTTCTGATCCGAGCGATGAAGCTGGTCGATTGCAGGGTCAATAGCGTCTCCGATGCACCGGCTGTATTGCCTCTCTAGTTAGTCAATTTTCCGCTAGTTTGTTGTACATCGCAAATATATTATTGACCAATCGATAAAAATAATATAATCATGTCTTAGTGACGCGGCGTACGGGGCGCTTTGACCCCTGGGACAAGTTGGCCCGCACTCCACGAGGAGCTTGAAATGCAACGGAAAAACAAAAATGTAATGACAATTCTTTTGGCGGCCCCATGCTTGACCACACCTCACCTCGCGCTAGCGCAAAGCATGGAGCCGCCAGCCATGGAGGAAATTCTTGTCACAGCGACGCGTCGCGCTCAGAGCGTGATGGATGTTCCGTCGAGCATCTCGGCCTATTCTGGTGATGCTCTGCGGGAAGCAGGCGCCAACAGTCTGGATGATCTAGCGCAATTCGCCGCTGGCATGTCCTTTGTCGATTCCGGGGTGGCGAATCGCTCCAACCGCAACACTATTGCCCTACGCGGCCTGAGTGCCAACGCCGCTGACCTACCGCTGCGGCCTGATGGTGCGGTTCCTGCTGTGTCCCTTTACATTGGTGAAACCCCGGTGTTTTTCCCAGTTAAGTTCGGTGACATCGAACGCATTGAGGTGCTGCGTGGTCCCCAAGGCACTCTGTACGGGTCAGGGTCGCTCGGCGGTACGGTACGCATCATCCCCGCTGCGCCGGATTTGAATGAGACTAGTGGGCGGGTCAATGGCTCGGTAGGCTTTGTCGACGATTCCGATGAGTTTGATCGTGACGTCGAGGCGGTGGTTAACATTCCAATTGTGCCGGGTAAGGTGGCTGCGCGGCTGTACGCGGGCTACGAGTATCAAGCCGGATTTATCGATGCCCGTGGGCTTGTGCAACAGGGCGAAAACAATATACCTGTAGAACGCGTGGCAGGGGATTCGACCTCTGGGTTCGTTGTGCTGCCCACGAGGGAGGATATAAACGACGCAACCACAATCGCTTTTCGTGGGGGTCTACGTATTGCGGCGACCGACGCACTTGAGATCGACGTATCCTACCAGTATCAAGACGACGAATCTGACAACCAACAGTCGCACAACCCGGATTTTCCCGGCGGTGAATTCGATAACAGCGTGCCCAACTTCCCCGGCAGCCTGTACGAGAACACAGCGGGGATCCCTGGCGGGTTGTTTCCAGAAGGTGCCACAACTTTTCCAGAGGGCGGGGATTACGACCAGTTTATTCTAGGTGAAGAACCTTACGAGCGAGACGTTCATATCGCCAACCTGGCTCTGACCTATGATCTCGGCTTCGCGTCCGTGACATCGTCGACCTCGTACTTTCGAAACCAATCGGAAGCCACCTCCTACAGCACAGGCCTATTCGAAACAACGCGCGAAGAGGGCGGCACCAATTTGGCGTCGTTCTATGGGTTTTTTCCGCGCATGACGGTCAATGGTCAGGTCTCTGCCGAAGAAAATGCTTGGACGCAGGAATTGCGCCTTGCATCAAGCGGAGGCGAGCGCTTCGATTACGTTGTTGGCGCCTATTTTCAATCTTTGGAGAATGACTTTGATTACGTTGAGACCATACCCGGGGTCGGTGACTTCTTGGGCGGTTTCCCGTCACCCTCACCTGAAGGCGACGTTAGCTTTCTCCAGAGCCGAACTTTCGAGTTTGAGGATGTTGCGCTGTTCGGTGAATTGACTTGGAATGTCACCGACAAGTGGGGGATCACAGCTGGAATTCGTGCGTTTTGGCAGGAGTTTACGTTGGACTTTAGCCAAGCTTTGCCGATCTGTGGATCGCTCTGTGCCGAGGATGGTATGGACCCCAACGGTCTTACTACCGCGTCGGGTATTGATGCATCCTTTGAAGATCAGATTTTTAAGATCAATACGTCGTACGCATTAAGCGAAGATGTTTTGGTCTATGCGACGATTTCAGAAGGATTCCGTCGCGGTGGAGCAAACGGTATCCCGCTGAATGGCGGCTTTGCGTCGTTGCCGCAGTATTTGACTTATGAACCCGACAAAGCAACAAACTACGAGATCGGCATCAAGGGTGCGATCGACAGACATCAATTCTCGCTCTCTGCCTACTACATCGACTGGGAGAACTTCCAGTTTGATACCACCTCTCCGAGTGCGGGCGCTTTCTACGTGCTCAATGGCAGTGAGGCCCGGACGCTAGGGGTTGAGATCGAGTTGTCCGGACAGCTGACCAACGAGTTGACCTATCGCTTTGGGTACGCCTACACGGACGCGGAGTTGACAGAAGACTTGCAAATCAAGGATCTCGCTACCTTCGGTATCTTCGATTCACCCCCCACCATTGTTGACGTCGTTAATACGGGGAAAGGAGCGGAGCTGCCCAATGTGTCTGAGCATACACTGGCCTTGGGTTTGAACTACGTGCATTCTCTAAGTGGCGATATAGATGTGATAGGGCAAATCAACGCTTCTTATCGCAGTGATGCCCAGGCGGACTTTGAAGGAAACATACTGACCGCGGCCACCATCGATGGGTTCGCTCTTGTCGATCTCAGTTTAGGAATTGCCGCCAGGAATTCATGGACGGCAACCTTGTTTGTGGACAACGCCTTCGGTGAGTTGGGCGAAACGGGAGGGGTGATCAATCCTGCTCGAAACGGTACTCGCGGCCGCTATATCTTCGTCGAGCGTCCGCGTACGATTGGTCTCAGAGCTGAGTATAGTTTCTAGCAGGAGCGCGAGCTATGGCTGGTGCCTTAACCGGTATGACGGTGATCGAAATCGCCGGTTTGGGTCCTGCTCCGTTTGCCGCAATGATGTTGGCTGATCATGGCGCGCATGTCCTGCGTCTTGAAAAGCTGGATGCGCCGGCGCCGATTACAGAAATTACGGCGCGCTCACGGCCAAGTCTGGGTATTGATCTAAAGCACCCGAAAGGCCGGGCGCTTGTGCAAGATCTCGCTGTCCATGCCGATGTCTTCATTGAGGGCTTTCGTCCAGGTGTTATGGAACGTCTTGGCCTTGGTCCTGAGGTATTGATGGAGCGTAACTCTCGATTGGTGTACGGCCGCATGACTGGGTGGGGGCAAAGTGGTCCCCTGGCCCCTTTTGCTGGGCATGATATTAATTACATCGCGCTTAACGGCGCTCTGCACGCGTTTGGGCGCGAAGGTGAGCGACCGACACCACCTATGAACCTTATTGGTGACTATGGTGGTGGAGCTATGGTGCTGGCTTTCGGGTTGCTGGCCGGTGTGCTGTCCGCGCAAAGGACAGGAATCGGGCAGGTCGTTGACTGCGCTATGGTTGACGGTGCAGCTCTCTTGCTAAGCGAAATGATGAGTTTTCATGCAGCTGGTGAATGGCGTTACCAACGCGGCGTTAACGTTCTTGATACTGGTGCTCCATTCTATGATGTGTATGAAACCTCGGATCATCATCACATCGCCATTGGACCTTACGAACCGCAGTTTTTTCGTGAATTGCTAGAGCGGTTAGATTTGAGTGACGACCCACTGTTCGACAATCAGATGGATCGGTCACAGTGGCCTGCGCAGAGAAGCCGTATTGCTGCAGTGTTCAAAACTCAAACTCGCGATCAATGGGTCGCTCTATTGGAAGCGACCAACAGTTGTGCGACATCTGTACTGAGTGTGCCCGAGGCGAGCATGCACCCGCACTTATCGAATCGAGAAACTTTCGTATCGGTTTGTGACGTCCTGCAGCCGGCCCCAGCCCCTCGCTTTACCCGGACTCCGCCAGACGTACCCACCAGTGCGTCGCGCCTCAGCCGTGACTTCGCTGGCTGGCCAGAAGGGTTTGACCTGGATCCCGGCCGCCTGTTGCCCCTTGCTGATGAGGGCGTAATCGCATTCGCTTAAGGTATATCAAAACAACGGGCTTACGGTTCCGTTGAGAATGTCCTGTTGGAGTAAAGCCTTCATTGCTCGTTCATTTCCCCACTGGTCAGCGGCGAGCTCGTTCAATACCGTAAGTCGCGTCAGACCGGCAGCAGCAACATGCTCCTGCATGGCTCCTATTGCGCCGTGCAGTTGTACGGCCTCTTTACCGACTTTTATACCGTGAGCGCGAAACTCGCTGAGCGCGGTGTGTATTAGCTTGCGGCGATCCCGATCATCGCGACCGCTCTCGGCTTCTACCAGCATAGCCAAACCCGCTTCGATGGCATTAAGAGAACTCACCATGTCGACGATGCGATGGCGTAAGACTTGGAAATTCGACAGTCTCTGACTGAAGGCCTCACGTAATCCAAGATAGTCACGAAGTTCGGACCAAAGACGTCGAGCTGTACCCAAGCCTTCGGCAACTGCGCAGAGAGCGAAACGGTTGGCCAAATTCAGAGCCATATCATCGGGTACCACAATCATGCTGGCGCTTGGCAGATTGACGTCTCGACATTGAATCGTAGCGGCGCTTGATCCATCGTAGAGGTTGTAGTCGGTCAGGCTGATCCCTGGGGTGTGCGCTGGTATGAAGACAAACCTATCTACACTTCCTGAACGTGAGGCGCGCAGTAGAAAAGCGCTAGCCTGGCCAGCTTCGATGACCATGTGTGTCGTACCGTTAAGCGCAATGGTATTTTCGTGAATTGTGATTTCAAGAGTCGTCGGCGGAGCGCTTGGGGAGAGCGAGAGATCCTCAGCCGACATTGCGAGGCGGTGTAAGCCGGCTGCAATTTTCTTTAGGATCGCGGTACGTAGAGGTTCTTCCGCATTGCCTAGAATCAAAGGAGCAACAGCTGCGGTAACCGCGAAAGGGCTTGTCAACACCTCCTGCCCCAGTGCCTCAAGTACAGGCAGGGCAGCTGTAACATCCTGAGCCGCCCCGTCCGCATCTTCGGGCAGTAAGAGTGCCTGGCAGCCGAGTTCCATGAACGCGGCCCAGAAACGATCGCGATCGAAAGTTCTCGACAGATCGTCGGGGCGACGATCTGTAAAGCCATATTGGTCGCGTAGGAACCGGTTGGCAGTATCCCCAATGAGCGCTACGAAATCAGTTTCTGTGCTCATGCTTTTCTCCAGTACGGCCTAGCAATGAGGTCTTTGAGAACCTCGCTGGCGCCACCGTAGATGCTAGTAGTTCGTTTCAGATAGAAAGACGCCGCCGCGAAAGTGGCCGTGTCAGGTCCTAGCACCGGACGGCCCTGTCGTTCTTGCTCAGAAAGCTGAATCTGCGCTGGCACACCAACCAGGATCATCAGAAACTCAGCAAGGTCCTGAAACAGCGGCGTGCCCAGGAGCTTCAAAAATGGCGCCTGCTCGCGCAGAGCTGCTTCACCTCGTTTAACGAGCAAGCGCTCCTGGGCGTCGAGAGATACAAGGCGCTGGTGAAGTTTACTCAACTGGTCCAACGCGCCTGGGTCGTCGCAAATGCCTCGTGTGGCAGCGGCCTCAGATGAAAGAAACTCGGTGATGGTGCGGTAAATGGCCCAACTGCGAGAGACCTCTGCGGACTCCAAGCGTTCAATTTCTAGCAAGAACTTCGCAAGCCTCCAGCCGTCTCCCTCTTCGCCGAGGCGATCGATAACGGGCACCCTTACGTCATCGAAATGGAGCTCGTTGACTTCATGCGTCCCCTCAAGGAGATGCAGTGGGCGAATGGTCAGGCCTGGAACGTCGATGGGCATCATTAGGAAGCTAATACCAGCTTGCTTTCGTCCGGAACTGTCTGTGCGAAACAAACCGAATAGGGCATCCGAAACATGTGCTTCGGTTGTCCAAATCTTGGTGCCGGAAATCACATAATGATCACCGTTTAACACGGCTTTGCATTTCAGGGCTGCGAGATCCGACCCTGCGTTCGGCTCTGAGAAGGCCTGGCACCACATAGTGTCACCGGAAACAATTCCCGGAAGATATCTCGCCTTCTGGTCAGCCGTGCCAAACTTAGCCAGAGTTGGAGCGAGCATTCGCAGGCCGTATAGCATTGGTCGCGGCACATCCGCGAGTGCCATTTCGCGCAGAAAAGCGTAATACACTTCATCGTCCCAACCAGGGCCACCATCTGCTAGAGGAAGTCCGTGGCCGCCCCAACCTCTAGCATCCATAACTCGATGCCAATCTTTCTGCTCTTCGATGGGTAGCGTCGTATTTTGCCGCTTTACCTGCTCACGTAGGTTATCCGGTAAGGCAGTGGTGAAGAATGCGCGCGCTTCCGCAGCGAGAGCTTCGGCCTCGGCATTCAACTTCAAACTGATCGTTTTCATCTGAAATAGCTCTACTGTGGGTGCTCCCGGGGAGAGCGAAGGGTGTCGAACTGGAGCTTTATGGCCTAAGCGACGATATATTATCGATCAATAAAAAATAAATCTATGGTTTCGTACCGTCACGACAGATAGGCATTTGCAACGGTCATCCTGCGCAGCGCCTAGCCCGACCGTCCCGGACGTTAAGTCTCTTTGTCAGTTGATGTTGGATTTAGCTGCGAAACACCACTTCGCAGGAGGACGTGCCCTCGGGATGAGTGGGCCCTTTAATTGCTCATGGCACAGTCGGTGGTGCGGGGAGTATGAGAGGTAATGTTATCTCTGACATAGATTGTGCTGGTTCGGAGTCTTTCTGATCAGATCCGTCATTGCCTTGGGTGGCGCTGGCATAGAGGTCCCACACTCATTCTTACCGTAGCGGAAGCGTGGTTATTCCGTTCATGTTGCGAATACAAGTACGCTTTGCCCGGGCAAAGGACTCAATCAGACCGCAGCATTAATCTCGCGTAAGGCGAATTTTTGTATCTTGCCTGTGGCGGTTTTTGGCAAGCTGCCGAACGTTACCTGTGTCGGACACTTGTAATGCGCGAGAATTTTTCGACAGTGCTCGATTATCTCTTGCTCTTCCACGGTTTGATCTTCCCGTAACTCGATGAATGCGACGGGGGTTTCTCCCCATTTGTCGTGAGGGTGGGCGACCACGGCAACTTCTGAAACAGCGGGGTGCTGATATATGGCAGCCTCAACCTCAACGGATGCGATGTTCTCTCCACCGGATATGATGATGTCTTTCGCTCGATCCTTGAGTTGAACATGACCATCGGGGTGGCAAACTCCCAAATCCCCCGTGTGGAAAAAACCTCCCTGCAGAGCAGCCTCCGTTGCGGCTGGGTTTTTCAGATACCCCTTCATGACGGTATTGCCCCGAAACATGATCTCGCCCATGGCGCTGCCGTCTTGGAGAACCGATTGCATTGAGGATGGTTCTCGAACGCAAATCTCTTCTTCCGTGATGTAGTTGACTCCCTGCCGGGCTCGCAGACGAGCGCGTTCATCGTCGGGCAGTGAATTCCATTCCTCTTTCCAGGCGCAAATGGAGGCGGGGCCGAGAACCTCGGTTAAGCCATAGACATGTTCAATATGTAGGCCCAGGGCATCGGCTCTCGCCAGGAGGCTGGCCGGCGGTGCTGAACCAGCGGTCATAACGTGCAACGGTTGCGTCAGTCTGACTTTTCGTTGTTCCAACTCCGTTGCAATGAGGTTTAGTACGATCGGTGCGGCGCACATATGAGTAATGCTCTCACGGAGAATGGCATCGACTATTTCTTCCTGTAGGGGAGCGCGCAGGCATACGTTTACACCTGCCTTGGCGGCAACGCTCCAGGGAAAACACCATCCGCTTGCGTGGAACAGGGGCAGGGTCCAGAGAAATCGATGGTGTGTAGGCATCGACCACTCCAGGGCATTACCCAGAGCGAGGAGGTAACTCGCGCGATGATGGAACACCACACCTTTGGGGTTACCGGTGGTTCCGGAGGTGTAGTTCAAGGCGATGGCGTCCCATTCGCTCTTTGGCATGTTATCGAAAGGTTCAATGGGGGGCGCCAGGTTGAGGAACTCATTGTAGGTCGGTGAATCGGGAAAACTTTCCTCTGGAGACAGCTGATCACGCACCAGAACTGCTTTTGGCCTGACTTTGGCGAATGCCAGGGCTTCCTTGGCCGTTGACGCCAGGGCTGAGTCAATGAAGAAGACTTCAGTTTCACTGTGATCCAGTATGTAGGCGATGCTTTTGGCGTCCAGACGCGTGTTGATCATGTTTAAGACCGCCCCGGACATGGGCACGCCATAGGTGAGTTCAATCGCCGCCGGCACATTGCGTAGCAGGGCCGAGACCGTGCTGCTTGAGGTTAGATTACAGCCTCGCAGTGCACCTGCGAGGCTCAAACAGCGTTCAAAAGTAAGGTTCCAGCTTTGGCTGACGCCGTCGAAAATGATGGCGGGGCTATCAGGGTAGGCGAGGGCCGTACGACGGACGAAAGATACCGGAGACAAGGGTACGTTGTTGGCAGGCGTAGGGCCCAGACCGCAGTCAAACTTATTGTTGCTCATGAATCTGAGTCCTCGCTAGATCAGGGCGATGGATAGGCTTGCAACGCGTTGGAGCCGCTCCCCGGTCGGACAGACTCCGAGACCCGGTGCAAAGGCCGGGCTTCTGGCGTATTGGTTATTGGAGCAACTTTGGAGATGCTGTTTATAGGCCATGGCCCTATTGTCTTTCCCGATGATGCGGGGAAGCCCGAGATGATCTTGGATTGCGCTGCGCTGAAAGATATTGCAGAGGGCCGGCTATCGATGAACATCGTTGCCGAATAGTCCGCTTTCTTTGCCAGATGGATAAGGACTTGCCATAGCTACGGCAAAGGGTGGTTAGCCTTTGGGGCCATAGTGCGGGGTTGAGATTGAGACGGAATCCGACACGCGGCCCCATTTTTTTTGGTTGTCATAGGGTTTAAGCACGCATCGGATGACGCATCGTCTGTCGTCTACTTAGAGACACGGGTTAGACACACACGGTTGCCTTGGCTCGGATAGCATTTGAGATGTCCGGCCATGTATCGAGCATACACAGGACTTACACCGTGCCTGCACAGGACACCGGTCCTTCAAAGCCCCAACTCGCTCTTTCTTCTGGGTTGCTCATCCCTTGGCCCCTGGCTGTAGTCATTGAACGGCGCATCTCTTTGCGTGACCGCCGCTTTCACGCCCTGATCTTTTGCCACGTTCACGAACTCCCGCCCCTCGGGGGTATTACGCATAATGCCATCGAGGATTGGGCCAAGAGTCTGAGTACTCTGGAGCCCCATGTTGTCGTAAGCCTGGTTGACGATGAGCTTCATGGCCATGAGTTGGGTAAGCGGAATCCTGGCGAGTTTTTCGGCAAGGTTTTGTACGGTCTGATCCAGTGCCTCCAGGGGAACGGACTCATTGATGAGTTCGATACGCGCGGCTTCTTCGCCGCTGATCCATTCGCCGGTAAGGGCGTAGTACTTGGCTTTTGCCAAACCCAAACGGTACACCCACATCCCAGACAGGTGGCAGCCCCAGACCCGGGAGTAGGGTGTGCCAATCCGCGCGTCGTTGGAGGCCACCACAAGGTCGGCGCACAGAGCCATTTCGGATCCGCCGCCCATGCAATATCCGTGGACCTTGGCGATGGTGGGCTTCAGCCCTCGCCAAAGGCCCATGAACTGCGTTAGGTAGGTCTTGTAAGGGTTGATGACCAGGTCGACATCGGTGCCCGGGTCGTAGTCCGCTTCGGTGATACCTTCAAAGTGATCCAGGCCGTCGGAGAAGTCGAAGCCTGCACAGAAGGCATCGCCCGCTCCCTCAAGGATGATGACCTTCACCTCGCTGTCCAGATTGGCTTCACGTAGGGCCTCATCCAGATCATTCAAAAGGGAGGGCCGCAAGGTGTTGTACTTCTCTGGGCGATTCAGGGTGATCGTTGCGATGGCGCCGTGCTTTGCGTAGATCGTGTGCTTGTCCATGGGGTTCTCCATTAGCAGCTATCGGTCCGCGAGTTGGGCTTGTAAGCGCCCAACCCTACATTGACTTACCATTCGGTAAGTTTGGCGATCAGTTTATTTACCAATTGGTAAGTGTCAAGGATGGCGGGGCAGAATCGGTTTCTGCGATATCCGCTCTACCTGTGACAGTGTCATAGCGATGCTCGGTGCCTTACCCTGGCGCCTGAGCGCGAGCTTCTGTTGTTCTCGCGGAATTTTGTCTGTCGCCGAGCGTCAAACTGAACACCTGCTTTTGGAGTTTGCCCATGGTTGCGAATCACCTCATCCGGCGTGTGTCGATAAGCTTTTGGGTGGCCGCCGCTGCCACCGTGTCGTTCATGGGTTTAGCGACGCCGATACACGCTGTTGAATACAACGCCGATGCGCCGATCACCGCCGTGCGCGTCACTCCGCAAGGTGCCGTGGTCACGAGATCGGCTGCGGTTCGCGTCGATGGGGGCGAGCACAGTCTGGTGATCGAAGGGCTACCCGCAGGTCTGGACATGAGTCGTCTGGTTCTTTCCCTCGGTGATGACCGGGTGCGCATGGGTAGTCTTCGGGCCCGGCGGGTTTCGGGAGCGGCGCTCACGGGCGAGTCCCACCAGGCCCTGCAGGACGAGCTTGAAGAGCTGCTCTATCGGCGAGGACAAATCGATGACCGCGTGGCGGCCGCAGAATCCCAGCTTAAACTGGTTGAGTCGCTGACCCAGGGGCGCGTGGAGTCTTCCGTTGCCAGCGCTGAAGATTTTGCTGCTCTCATGGCGCAGCTTAACGAGTCGTCCCATGCGGCGCGGATCAGCATTCGGGATGAGCAGCGCGAAGGGGCCAGGCTTGACCTGCAAATCCAGCGCCAGCGCGAGCTTCTTGATCGTTTTTACCAGCAGTCTCGGCACAGTCAGTTGGCAGTGATTAGCATTGCCGTACCCGAGGCCATGGAGTTGGGTTTCTCCGCCAGCTATCCCGTTCAGGGCGCTCGCTGGAACTGGTCCTACGAGGCTCGCCTGGATACCCAGCGAAGCTTTCTGGAAATCACCCGCCAGGTGGTGGTTACCCAGCAGACCGGGGAGTCCTGGACCGATGTGGCGCTGACCATTAGCACCAGTGCACCGCAATCGCGGGTCGCACCACCTGCCCATCTTGATCAACTGGTGTCTCTGCGCTCTAAGGATGATGTGCTTCAGCGGCATGCGAAATCCATGGCCGCTGCCGCCGCCAGGAATGCCCAACCTGCTGCGGCGATGGGCGGGATCATGGAGGAATCCGTGGCTAGCGACAGTTTCCTGATCTCTTCGGTGCAGACCACAGGAAGCGCCTTCCAGGTGGACTATCGCATTCCCGGTGTTGTTTCCGTGCCCTTTGGCGACGACCAGCAGTTGTTCGCTATCGATAAGCGGGGTCTTGCTGTTGATTTGCTGGCCATGAGTCGGCCCTTGCGAGATCCCTATGTTTATCTTGAGGCGAGGTTTTCTGCGGAGGATGACTTCCCCATTCAGGCCGGCCATATGCAGTTCTACCGCGATGGCAACTACATCGGGAGTTGGCATATCGATGAAATATTCCCGGGCGAAGAAACGCGCTTGCCCTTTGGGGTAGACGAGAGAATCCGAGTTCGCGTTGCCGCCGACGAAGAGGCGTCCGATGGCGGCGGCACCTTCCGGCGCACGGCCGTAGAGAGCGTGCGCAAACGTATTCTGATCACCAGCTTCCACTCGGAAGTTAAGGAAATCGATGTGCTGGCCTCCGTTCCTATCTCCCAGAGTGACGATATTGAAGTGGATTTCGACGACGATGGGACGCAGCCGACGGAGCGAGATGTGCGTGGCAATCGCGGCGAGGTACGCTGGCGTCGGTCTCTGGAACCGAACCGCGAGCAGACCATCAAGCACTTCTACTCCATTCGCTACCCCAAGGATGAGCAGCTGAACTACCGTTACGCGCCCGGCGGCTGAGAAATTCGCTGCCGAGTTGCGCTTGTCAGAGATGGGGGATTTGGCGACGTTCAGATCGGTAAAAGAAAGTTCTTCGCGAAGCGCAAGGTGCCCACCAGAAGCCCACCATCGCGGGCGTCCGCTTCCACTATGAGAATCCCTTTTGGGGTTTCCTCGGCCGTCCCACGGCTGCGTCGTAAATTAAATCCGTTTAGGAAGATATCAGCGGGCGTAAGATGGCTATCGACGGAGAATTCCGCATAGCGGTTCCAGGCCACCAGGCGCGATACGGGGATGCTCTGCTGCACCTGTTCGGAGGTAGCGGGCTTACCGCGAGTTCGCAAGATTAGGCGTCCGGGGCCCCCTTCGCAGCGCGCCGTATGAAACACCATGCGCCCGAGCAGCAGGGTCGCAACGCGGAAACTCACCACGGTACGCAAGCGCACATGTTCGTTCATGGCGACAAAGTTACGATAGTTGAATACGACTTCCTCTCCCTCGCGCATTTCCCAATCGACGAGGTGTTCGGCTTCAATGGCATTGAAGGACAAACGGTTTTCGTCGTGAAAAGGCAGGTCCACAAAGCTCATGTTCCAGGCGCCGGCACGTAAACGAGCCAGCAGCGAGGCGCGCCACTGGGGAATGCTGAAACGAGGGGCCGGTCCCAGGGGCTGGTAATTGGCCTTGTAGTAGATGTCGTAGGGGTAATCCGCCTCGATATTGATTTCATCGACCTGGCTTACCTTGCCTTCGACTGGGTCTCCTTCTACTTCCAGAAGGGCGACATCGATAGCGGTGGACTGATCAAACACCACTCGAGAGAACACATACAGAAGGCTCTTGATGATCGCGACCACAAGCCACAAGATCAGCAGTTGCTGGGCGATATTGCTGGCCACGTGCACCCGGGCGATGGCTGTGCGGGTGGCGAGTTCTGCGTCGTTGAGCACCTCCGTTAAATCCTCACGCGCCGAGGCTGTCCACTCCTGGGCGTCCATGGCTCCACTATGGGCGCGGTCTCCCATGTCCTTGACGAACTTCCGCTCGGATGAGCGGCGGGCCGATCGATAGGCGTTGTTCAGTTCGCCGACGACCAGGTTTGCCGCCTCACAGGCGACAAAGGGGAAGCGGCAGCGTCGGCGCTTCATGCCGGTTGTTTGCGGTACCACGGTAAACAGGCGTCGCGCTTCGCGCTCGCCCACTTCACGACTTCCGTGGACACCGCTATCCACTGAGTTCAAAGCGCTGTGCAATTGATCGTGCTGGACCATATACAAACGGGCGACACTCAGATCCGTATTCTCGAACAAGGGTAAACGACTGGCGGGCCAACTCGATTGCTGGCCGAGCATGGGCGGGCAGTCAAAGGTAGCTGGGTAGCTACCGGCGGCCGCATCGAGGTTTACGGATTCTTTATAGGCGCAGCGTAGCGGCAGCCCGTTGTTATCCAGGGTTACGGGAGAAAACTGTGTGTTTTCCAGCAGTTGATGCCCTGGAGGGCACACCAGAGTGACCTGGTCATCGGTTTCGTCGCTGCCTACGCTGCAGTAGGGCACGATGAACTGCGCGGTATACAACGCATTTTCCGAACGCCGTCCAAGCTCGCCGCTAAGCCAGATTCCAGCGGCGATCAGAAATAGCATTGGCCACCACAAAGAAAGAGTTTTTGCGCCTAGGGCGCGGGCATTGGCCTTCCCCAGGGCCCGAAGCAATGGCCGATTTTGTCGCCAGGCCTCTACGGCCAGCCGCGAAACCAGTACCGCGAGGACAAACAAAACGATGGACCAGGGCGACAGCACAGGGTCGAACTGGCGCCAGACAATCATCGCCGCCAAATAGGCGCCAAAGCCCGGAGCGAACACGCGACCCGTAAGGGCAAAAAACATCACCACAAGAACGGCGACCACTACCGATGCGCTGGCAAAAATGGCGCTGTAGGGCACCGCCGGTAGGGTTCCCAGAAGGAGGAATAGATAGGGCCAGACCGCTAGCAAGTAACGCTGTTGGTGTAGCCGACGAGCGAGCAGCCAGGTGATGAGCGCCAGTACGAGCAGATAGTTGCCCAGCGGATTGCTCAGGCTTACGGGGCTGTGCTCATGAATCAGCAGTTCTATCCAGTCGTAGGGCAACAGGCGATTGGCGCGCAAGGCGGGAAGGGTGCCCAACAGGGCAAAGAGCCAATAGAGTTGGCGCACCTGTGCCTCTGAGAGGCGCGCCACCAGGCGTTGGATGCTATCGAGGATTGCCCTGACCCATTCCATGTTGATGTTCTCCCGTCCGTGCGCTCGCGTTGGGGCCTGGAAAACGCATTCGGTCCCGGTCGCCCCCAATGTACACTGTGGCTATGAAAGCGCCCACGTATTCTCAACTTCTCGAACGCGCCGCCGAGCGCAAAGGTGGTGTGAAGGCCGTTGAAGCACTCCTGCCGAAAGCCGCCAGTCCGCGAAAGCTCAAAGCCCTGGGCTCCGATCGCTATCTCGCTGAGTTCACTCGCAAGGTTTTTCAATCGGGGTTTGTATGGCGGGTCGTGGATCAGAAGTGGTCGTCTTTTGAAGACCTGTTTTGGCGCTTCGACGTAGAGAAGCTGCTCATGATGCCGGACGACATGCTGGAGCGAAAAGCTCAGGACCCGGCCATTATTCGCAATCTCAGTAAAGTGCGGACGATTCGTGACAATGCGTCCATGATAGCTGCGACGGAGCGCGGCGAGGGTGTCAGTTTTGGTGCGTTTATAGCGGCCTGGCCAAGCAGCGACGTGATCGGGTTATGGGCTTATCTCAAGCGCCATGGCAGTCGCCTGGGCGGAAACACAGGCCCCTATGCGCTGCGAACCCTGGGGGTGGACACGTTTCTTTTGACCCGCGATGTGGAAGGCTTCTTGCGAAGCTATGGCATCGTCGATACGGGCATTGGCAGCCGTGCGGCGCAGCGGGCGGCGCAGGCGTACTTTAACGATCTTCAGGAGCAGTCGGGGCGCGGTCTCGGCGAGCTCAGTCGCCTGGTGTCTCTGGGTTTCGGAGAAAACCGCATGGGCGTGGCTTCGGCTGATGCGCCTTAGCATGATGTACATGAAGTTTACGGTCCGCTGCTATGCGGCGTTGAGGAGTTTTGCGGCTATGAGACGACAAGCGTACGCGCTATGCCTTGCTTTGATTGCGGCGCCAGGGGCCCTGGCGGATGTAGAGGTGATCAAGCTCGCGGACCAGGCCTGGTATGAGGCCGAGGATCGGGCTGTGGCCCGGGAGTTGGTCAGCCCGCGAAACTCCTCGGCAAAAAACATGAGCATCGCTGACATCGTGATCCCCCCGGGGGTCACCGTGGAGCCTCATCATCACATGATGGAAGAGGTCTATCACGTCCTTGAGGGGGAGGGCGTGATGATGGTTGAGGATGAAACCCGCCGCATTGGTCCAGGCGATACGGTCGTCATCGCGCCCCATGAGTGGCACAACGTGCGTAACGATGGGGATACGGACCTGCGCTTATTTGTTACCTGTGCGCCAGCCTGGGCGCCGGAGCATCTGATTTTTGATCGCAGTGCCAAGCCTGCCTCGGGCGAGGTTCCGGGTGAGGTCGTGGGTGACGGCCAGGCCCTGCGCAAACATTACGTGGATCTGAAGGGTGGTCAGCTTCATTACGTTACCGCAGGAAACGGGCCACCGCTTTTGCTGCTGCATCAGGCGCCCCTTTCGCACGTTGAATTCCTGCCGATCATCCCCCTTCTCGCGAAGCATTTCACGGTGATTGCCTGGGATGCGCCAGGCCATGGGAATTCGTTCATTCCACCGGTCGAATACGAAGTGCCGGACTATTTGGCGACCCTGGTCGAGTTTGTCGATGCCCTGGGGTTGGAGCGGGTGAGTGTGCTTGGGCATCACTCGGGAGCGTCGTTTACCCGGGAGTTTGCCGCGCGATACCCCGAGCGTACGGAGCGAATCATCCTCAGTGGGTCCGCCCGCACGCCGCCGAAGCCCAAGAACGAGCTTCCCAAGGCCAAGGCGTTTTTAGCGCAGCCTTACTCTCGGGAGCTCGCCATGGACGAGGCCGGTGAGTTTCTTCCCGACGCCTGGTCTCGTTACGTCACCCTCGCATCGCCCTCGGCGGACCTGGAAACGGTCTTGATACCGTTCGTGATCGGTATTGACGCACGGACAAAACCCTACGACATGCATCTGGCGATTTTTCGCTACGAAGGCTGGGCGGATTACCGCACGGTCCAGGCACCGGTGATGTTGTTGGCGGGCGATGGTGATTTCTTTCTCGATCAAGAGCGCCTTGATTACACCTGCACCCTGTTTCCAAACTGTAAGGTGTACCCGTTTATCGAAGGAGCAGGGGCGTTTACGGCCCTCGAACAACCCGAGCTCTATGCGACGGCCATCATTGATTTTTTGATCCGATAGCTTTGGCTATCTGCAGAGTGAACAAGCAGTATTTAGTTAGAACGTAGCCAACGGCTGGCAGCATCCATAAGGCTTTTCATTTCTTCTCCCGTGCGGGGCAAGTCCTCTGTGGGCACGTCCAGATGGTTCATGGGTATCTCCTGTTGGTACTGTCCATAGACCGGCGCGACCAGCTCCAGGGGATAGCGAGGGATGCGGCGATTGCGGCGGAACTCCGCGATGGGAATTTCCGCTTCTATCACACTTTCGTTGTTGCTCGGGTCTTCGGCCAGCACCTTGCTTTTCGGGTCAACAATGAGAGAGCCGCCGCCCATGTTGGCGTAGGGCACGTCGGGGGGGAAGGTAATGTTCGACATGGCCGAGTAGAAGTTGTTGAAGAAGGCGACGGCGCGCACATCGGACTTTGAGAAGAGGGTAGAGGTGCGCAGCATGATTTCTACGCCGCGCATAGCGAAGGCCGCATAGACAAACGGGTCTAACTGCACGGTACTCACGGCGATGTTGCCGTACTCCGTTTGAAGAACGGGGAACACTTCCTCGGCGCCGTAGCGGGCGACGAAACGGTCATACACATTCTCAACGGTGGTGGTGGGGATTTCCGTGTCCGCATTCAGGCGTTTTACGCTGCGAGGTTTCCAGAATTTCTGCGCCACGGCACCCTGGCGATCAATTACCGTATTGATGCTTAGAATGTGCCCCGGCCATTCCCTATCTCGGGCATAGCTGCCAAAGATGATGTAGCTGTCGCAGGCTTTTGCCGCTTCGCCAAGCCGTTCCGTTTCGGGCCCTGGTATCTCGATGGTGAACTTGAGCTTTTCCTCTCGTGGTCCCGACGAATAGCCGGTCAGGGGAAATTCGTTGAACAGGATGAAGTCCGGCTTCTTGCCCGTATCGCAGGCCTTGTCGATCCACGAGACCATGCGTTCCAGATTGTCCCGCAAACCTTCTTCGATGCTGGGCGCATCCTGCAGGTTGCGCACACCGTTCTGCACAACTTTGAGGACGACCACGTCTTTTTCCAGGGGTTTTGTGGGGTAGCTGCCATCGGCCTTAACAAACCGTGGTGGCGTTTCCGCCTTTGATGATGGCACTTGAAAACCCAGGGCAAGGACCACGAGACTGATCAGGGCCGCGCCCCGTGCGGGGATGGTGAGCGTCATAGGATGATCCTGCGCAGTGGTGCGAGCCCTAAAGCCTAGCAGGACTATAGCGGGTTGCCGTTGACAATAAACAATGACTTCAGGGAGCGGTCAGATACCCGAGCCAGGCGCTCATACGCATGGCGACTTTGCTGATCACATGGACCGGTTTGCCAAATTGAGTGTAGATAGCCACTGTCGCGGCAGCACCCTGTTCCAGGTTTCCGGCTACATCTTTGTCGTCGAGTTCAACCATAACGGCCCAGCGATCAGTTACAGGCGCACCTGTCATACTGGGCAAGGTGCCGCTGGCTGCGAGCTGTGACTGACCGCCGACGGCGACGATTCGCGTGACAACGCCACCGAAGGTTTCCCCGGGGCGGCCGCGAAACACTACGTCGGCGCTGTCACCGACAGCGACTTTACGCGCGGCGCTTTGACTATAGCTGGTGAGCACGGTCTCCGAATCGGTGACCACGAAGGCCATTGAGGACGCCATGGGCACGGAAGTGACAAAGCTACCCGGACGAAGCTGTAGGTTGACCACATGGCCGGCGGTGGGCGCGCGAACCACGGTTTCTTCCAGTTGCCATTGGGCATTGGCAAGCTGCGCTTCACCGGCGGCAATAGACGCTTCGGCAACTTCCATGTTGGCGGTCCAGGTGTCGAGATCCGCCTGTGCTGCGGATTGGACTTTTACCAGGCGTTCGGCTCGATCGCGGTTGGTTTTTGCCAGGCGCCACTCGGCTCGGGACCGCTCGATTTGCGCTTCCACCTGGCGAACGGCGATAGCATAGGGCTGCGGATCGATACGAAAGAGCACGTCGCCCTTGTCCAGGGTTTGTAATCCAGTGATGGGCACCTCAACGACCTGGCCACTTACGTTAGGTACGATGGGGATGACGTAACGAAAAATGCGTCCGTCCTGGCTGATCGGTGAATAGGTGTACCAGACAAATATGACGGCGGCGATGATGGCAACACCGACGCCGGCAAAAGCACAGATGTTAGCGGTGGTCTTTTTGAGCAGCCCAAAGACATTAAAAACCAGGACGTAGAGTCCGGCGTAACAGAGCGAGATAAAGGCGATCATGAATCGCCCCCTTCCAGGGCTGCCAGGCGTTGCTCCAACTTGGCGATGCGCTCATCTACGGCCTGATCCTGTAACGAGAAAGGGCGAGTTTTCGACCAGATGAGCGCCAGGACCCAACCCAGGCCGCCGAACAGCAATCCAAACCAGGCAAGGAGGTTGATGGCTTCGGCCTGGGAATGGTTCGCCCGCCGAGCTATATCACCGGGAATGCGGCCTATGACCACGACCAGAGCAATGGCGGCGATAACCAGCACACCGAGAACAATGAGGGCAACGATCTCCAACATTAGCCTTAGCCTTTTCTCGTCCTATTACATCGGTTATGAACGGTAACCCAGGGAGCTTTCGCTGGCTACTTAGAACGGGAATTCCGTGCCGAAGGTCCAGCCTTCGAGTCCGTCTCCTACCTTGTAGCCGACGCGAAATCGACCAAAGGTCATGCCCAGGAAGCTGACGGGCTCGGGTAGGCCGACGGAGACTCCCAATTCGTGAACCAACTCGATATCAGATCGGCGCAGGGGGCTTTCGGCGAGTTCCCAGTCCGGTTGGAAGTACTCAAGACGGTAATAGATACCGGCGTTCAGGGGCTCGTTGCCCCAGGTGAGCCGCGTATCGTGTCGGTAGTCGAGGCCGGTTTCGGCGATGGCGAAATGGTAGTCCTCGCCGGATCGTGTTTGATGCTCTCCCGCAAAGCGAAGCGCGGCGCCAAAGCGAAATTCAGCGCTGCCTTGAAGTTGCCAGGTGCCTAACAGGCGGGCCCCCAATACACCCATGATTGCGGTTTCGTGACTGACGGAGTCGTGGGCTGCACCGAGATGAGCAAAGGGTTTGAGAGCCCAGGTGTTGTCGAGGCGGTACTGATACTCAAAGCCCGGGAGTACGCTGAGGGTAACCAAATCCTTGTCAAAAAAATCATCCAGCCACTCGGGATCGCTCACGGAATCGTGGCCGATAACCACCGGTACATACCATTTGAGTCCCGGCTGATTCCTCGTAAGGGCCTGCTGAGAGAATTCGAGGGGTAGGCTCACCATGGTGATGCGGCGACCATTGATTTGGTAAGTGCCACTGCCCATTAAGGTAGCGTAGCTGTAGCTGACACTGGCGAGATCATTTTGGCCGCTCGGAACCTGCGACGTTTGCGCCGCCGGTTTTCCAGAGATCGACAGCAGGCCCAAGGTGAAGACCCTGAACAGGTCCAAAGGAGCTACTCGCCAGAGGCACCCCGCACCTGGGTTTCGCCTGGGCTCGAGGGGCATGTACCTACAGTAGCGACTAGGGAGTGGTTATTGTTGGAAATCCAGGGGCGGTGGCCCCGGCGGCAAGATTCCCTCGTAGACGTAGTCGCCTTTGCGTTCCACAAACTCATCCTTAATCGCGTCCACAAGATCTGGATTCTCATATAGATCTACCATGGTCATAGCCAGGGCTTTCGAGGCATATACCAGACCTTTGTGGCCGATGGACATTCCCCCCGTAGCGACCACGGCCCAGGAGTGCCAGGGCACGTCTTTCCCCGCTATGGGTGCGGAAAGGCTGATGGTCGGAACATTGAAACTCACGTCGCCCACATCGGTAGATCCGCCTTCCGGGTCTTTCTGAGTTTCTCGCAGGGGTCTTACTTCCGCGTCTATGCCCACGGTTTCTTTACCGGTGGCTTTCTGAATGGCTTTGGCAAAGGCGTCTTCATCCTTGGTGTAGCTAATGCCTCCAAGGGTTTCCAGGTTTGCCTGCAGTGCAGCGCCACCGGTACGGTTGGGGAGAATCTCATGGACTCCGGATATAAGCGTGACCTTGTAGTCCACATTGGCCAAGATCGCCGCGCCCTCGGCCATGGCTTGCACCCGCTCGTAGACCGGGGTCATGCCCTCGCGGCTGCGATCACGGACCCGGACCCAGATCTTGGCGTAGTCCGGAACCACATTGACCACCTTGCCCGCATCCATGATGTGGTAGTGAATTCGGACTGTCGGTTTCACATGCTCGCGGTAGGCGTTGATACCGTGGGTATACAGCTCCAGGGCATCGCCTGCGGAGCGTCCGTTCCAGGGGTCGCCGGCCGCGTGGGCGGCCTGTCCGTCAAACTCCACGAGGAAATCCACCAGCGCCTGGCTGCTTTGTACCGATGCCTCGATCTTGTCTCCCGGGTGCCAGTCCATCATCACATCGACGCCCTCAAAGGCCCCGTCGCGAATCATCCACAACTTGCCAAAGAATTTTTCTTCCGCCGGTGTGCCGTAATAACGAATCGTGCCCTTGAGGGCACCGTCCTCGATGAGTTCCTTGATCGCAATCGCCGCCCCAAGGGACGCGGCGCCAAAGACGTTGTGTCCACAGCCGTGGCCGGGAGCGCCGGTTTCGATGGGTGAGCGCTCGGGAACGGCCGCCTGGGAAAGACCAGGCAGGGCGTCAAATTCGCCCATGATGCCAATGACTGGGCTACCGCTGCCGTACTCGGCGACGAAGGCGGTGGGGATACCGCCCGTGCCGCGGGTGACGCGAAAGCCGTGGGCCTTTGCATGGCTTACGAGGGCGTCTGAAGATTTGGATTCCTTGAATGCGATTTCTGCGTGGCGCCAAATTTCATCGCTTAAATCCGCCAGGTCCGTGGCCTGGGCATCGACGGAGCGGATCACTTTGACTTTATTGGCGTTGGTCTCGCTGCTCTGACCGTGGCTTAGTCCTGCCGTTACCAGCAATAGCGTAGCTACCAAGCTTAAACTGAACGTAGGGGTACGCACGAGGTTGTCTCCTGGGACCGGGGTGAGATGCCTAACGCTAGCGCAGGCAGTTGTGAAGTACCAGAGGCGCCGATCCTGCCAACGAATACATCGGTCCTCAGGAAGTTTATTGCTCGCGCGCGGATCCTGGGATCGTATTTACGGTTCGTTTCCAGTCTCTGGACAGCTGCCGTGCCACCTCGCTGCCGACCCGCCAGTGCGCCTCGATAGCTGGCCCCATACCACCAAAGCCTTCGGACTCGCGGGTCAGGCTTTCAACGGCGGTGAGCCCCGGTGGTTGCATGGAGAAGTTGCTGGCGGTGCGCAGGAGCATGACTCGATCCATATCTGCGCGACCGCCACGATCTAGAAAGCGCAGGGCCTCAAGAATACCGCTGTCTTCCACCGCAGTGGTGACGAACTCAGCCGCACCATCGGTCCAATAGCGCATCCAATCATTGGCCCATTCGTTGAGCAAGCTACCGTGCCAGAAGGTGCTGGCAGAAAGGTTGTCGCCCAGCATAACCGTGGGCGCTGCGAGGGCCTTGGGGAAACCCGTGTATTCCGCCCGCAGGCGAGCCGCCCCCGGTGTGTCCAATAGCTCTACGTCATGACTCTGCTCATAGGCCCAGCGGGCCAGGTCAGCGTTCAGGGCAAACACTTTGCCTGTGTCATCGGGGATGGGTTGGGGATAGGGTTCCGTGGACATAAATGGAAAGTATCCTGTCTCCCAATCCTCGGGCATCTCCCGAGCATCGATTTCGTGAGCCCAGTCGCCGTTGATCACGTAGCGACCCCATACCGCTGATCCCAGGGTTCCGTCCTGGGGGTCGATGCCGGCAATGCCACCAATGATCCAGTAAGCACGAGAAAAGTCGAAACGCTTATCGAGGCCCAGGGCCATGACGCTGGCCGCGGCACGATCCTGGGTCAGACCCGTGTAGGTCGCCAGAAGTCCATGATCCCGGTCTAGGCAGGCATCGTGAGTGCTGAAGGGAAGATCCAGGCAGTCGTCCAGGGGTTCTCCGTCGAGTCCCCGCTCTCGCCAGAACTGAAACTCTCCGGGGGCATCGCCGGTGTCGTCACCGATTTCAAAATTCACCAAAACGACGACGCGAACTTCTATGGGATCCTCAGCGGCGGAGGTCAGCGGATACGCTAGGAGCAGATTGGCGATGACGGACAAGCAGGCTGCTCTCAGAGTGGTGCGGTGTTTTCGATAGCTAGGCTCGGAGGTTGCGCTTGGGATCACGATGTTTGCTCTCACGGTGGGTATCACGGGGGACACCATTGAAGCGGTAAACTTCCGATGCTGCAATCGCTCCAGGGGTGCGGGGCGCCGCCGTTGTACCGAGTCTGGAACCGGAAAACCATCGGGTCGAAGCCAAGGACGTATTAGCCTATGACGCCAATGAATCGAAGAGAGTGGCTTGTGCGGTCCAGTTCTTCTCTGTTGCTGGCGGCCCTGGCTGAACCGTCCCGCAGCGCTCCAAGCATTGAGTCGCAGGCTTTGATACCGGGTACCGCCTGCACTATCCATGCGGGTTGGTTGCTGGTTCCCGGGTCGTCGACGGCGGCCGAGGGCCCGGTTCTTTCTGAGGAAGCAGGACCTGCGCTTCGCTTGCTACGAAACCAACATCTATTGATTCGCAAGGGTGCCATCGAGGCTATCCAAGGGAAGCCGTTTCGCGAGTCCCTACCGCATCTGGACCTGAGTCGCGAGCTGGTCCTGCCCGGGTTTATCTCCGGCCACACTCATTGCTGTAGTGCCACCCCAACCCGGGGAATCATTGAAAGCCCGCGTTCCTATCGTCGCCCCCTGGAGTTGGTAGAGGCCCTGGACGATGATGAACTGGACGCCTTAACGGCATTCAACCTAGCGGAGCTTATCCGTTCGGGTTGCACAACCCAGGTAGAAATGAGTTTGTCCCTTCGTCAGGCCGAGAGCTATGTGCGGGTCGCCAAGCGCTTTGGGGCACGGGGTTACCCGGGGGCGATGATTCCCGATATTTCCCGCCTCTTTCCCATCTGGTTTCGCTCCGAGGATGTGCTCCTGCAGCAAGTTGAAGGGGATACGCTGGCGGAAATCGACAACAACCTGGCGTTTGGACTTCGCCATCGCGATGCCGCGGGCGGGCTCATTCGCCCCATGATGGCGCCCCATGCCTGCGATACTCACACGGAGAGAACTCTCCAAGCCATCGCTGCGGCGGCCCGGGAACTAGGCACGGGAGTGCATATCCACTTGTCCCAGGGCGAGCGTGAAACCGCCACCGTGCGACGACTTCAGGGCAAGACGCCCACCCAATGGCTGGAGGACCTGGGTATCTTGAGTGACGGTCCGGTGTTCGGTGCTCATATGACCGGTCTCGACTGGGCGGTGGATACACCGATCCTGAAACGACACGGCGTGGTTTATGCCCACTGTCCCTCTGCGGGAGGTGCTGGGAATGGAACCCAGCCCTATCCGGAAGCCCTTGCGGCGGGTTTGGCGGTCAACATTGCCATTGATACCCATTCCAACGACTACCTGGAGAACCTGAAGCTGGCGGTCTTGTACGGTCAGGCAAGACACGAGTTGCGCACTGAGTGGGCTACCGATGGTGTTGCCAGTCGCAGGCCCACGATTTGGGACGCCATCGAGGGTGCCACTCGGATACCCGCGAATGCCCTGCATCGACCGGACCTGGGTAGGATTGCGGTGGGTGCCAGTGCTGACCTGCTGTCCATTGATGTCACGGGCCTTCTTTCTGGGAGTGGTGCGCTGCCCCCGGAGCCTCTCCACAACCTCCTTTATGCCAATGGCCGTATGGTGACGACCGTTATGACCGCAGGGCGTATTCAAGTGCGCGATGGGGTCTTCGTGGCCGACGACGTGGCGCGAGTGCTGAGTCAGGGCGGGGAGGTAGTAAGAAAGATATGGCGGCGTTTGAATGAGGAAGCCTGGTTTGAAGGCGTGCGGGGCTGAAGGGCCTAGCCCTTAGGAAAAGCCCTGTGCTTCCATAGGAGCTTGCCCGGACCTACCAATGCCCCGATCGTCTTGCGCCTAAAGTGGCATATCGGAGGGCCCGACTTTTCGGCACTATGAACAGCATAATTTTGGCCTAGACCCAGCCTAAGCATATGGATGCTCGCCCCTCGCGAGCCATTTTTCCAGGAGAAATCTCATGAGTGAATCAGTGGTGATTGTTGATGCTTGCCGAACGGCGATTGGCGCCTTTGGCGGGAGCCTTGCTAGCGTACCGGCTCCGGATCTGGGTGCCCGGGTAATCAGCGGACTCCTGGAACGTACCGGCGTAGACCCAGCCCTGGTGGATGAGGTGATTATGGGACAGGTGTTGACCGGTGGTTCTGGGCAGAACCCGGCTCGCCAGGCCGCGCTCAACGCGGGACTGCCGGTGACCGTGTCGGCGTTGACCATCAACAAGGTTTGCGGGAGTGGCCTAAAGGCGGTGCAGCTCGCCCGCCAGGCGATCCTCGCCGGTGACGCGGAAATTGTGATTGCCGGTGGCCAAGAAAACATGAGTGCCGCTCCCCACGTCCTGCCCAATTCCCGCAACGGTAGCAAGATGGGCGACTGGACGCTCCGCGATAGCATGATCGTCGACGGCCTCACGGATGCCTTCAACGGCTATCACATGGGTATCACCGCCGAAAACATTGCTGGGGACTACGAGATTTCTCGGCAGGATCAGGACGCCTTTGCAGCGGAGTCTCAGGCGCGAGCAGCAAAGGCCCTGGAGGCCGATGTGTTTGCCGATGAGATTGTGCCCGTGGAGATTCCCCAGCGGAAAAAGGACCCTATCGTGTTTGCCAAGGACGAGTTTCCTCGTCCGGGTACAACGGCGGATTCTCTGGGCAAGCTGCGCCCGGCTTTTGCCAAAGACGGGTCCGTTACGGCGGGCAACGCGTCAGGATTGAATGATGGAGCTGCTGCGGTGTTGGTTATGTCGGCTGCTAAGGCCGCGGCCCTGGGTCTTCAGCCCCTCGCCACGGTGGCGGCTTGTGCAAGCGCTGGAGTAGAGCCACGGGTGATGGGCACCGGCCCGATTCCCGCCTCTCGTCGGGTACTGGAGCGCGCAGGCT
>DIYG01000157.1 GCA_002428935.1 Halieaceae bacterium UBA6060 | reverse complement strand
AGGACGCCGCCGTCCAAGGCCGCCACATCCAATTCGAAGATGGGACGATTGCCAAACTCGTCACCGGCGGTGCGACCGGAGTCGGTGATAGCGCCTTCGAGGCTTGGAGGAATCACGGATTCGATGATGTCTCCACCGTTGCCGCCACCATTTCCACCGCCGTTGCCGCCCCCATTACCGCCGCCGTTGCCACCACCATTACCACCACCGTTACCGCCGCCATTGCCACCGCCGTTACCTTCGACGGGGACTTCAACGACGATGACGCCGGGTGAGACGTTATCGGAAGAGCCACCACACGCGGCGAGCAGGGTAGTGAATGCCACTACTAGTGCGCGCTGCCAGATTCGATCGCTAAGCATCATGGACCTCGTTTGAGTAGAAAATTTGCATGCGAGCAGACGGACTTATCCCGCCCGTTATTCGACTCGCGCATGCTAGGGCCCGGATGTGACGGAAATGTTATCTGGATGTTACGAATTTGTTACAGCGCTAAGAAAAGCGACCCTTCATAAAAACTTCAGGGAAGCATCTTTTTTCTGTAACGATGAATAACGACCATGCGCGCAACCAACGGGGGGCGTGCACCATGGACCGAGAATCCAGCATCAACGTTGCGGAAAAGAAGCGACTGCGAGACTCCATAGAGGATCAGGTACAGCGATTCCTGGCCAATGGGGGCAGCATCACCGTCGTCGACGCCCCGGGTAGCCATCAAAACAACTATCGCGGCAGCACCTGGCACACCCAACGGGACGTGCCCACGGTGCTCGATTAATGAAGACATCGACAGCCTTGGACGCTGGCCAGGGGCATCTATGCTAAACGTGCAACGCACGCTTGAGTCTCGCTATCCCACCTTCTTTGACCGGCATCGCCGGACGGCCCGAACCCTCAGTCGATTTCTTGGCTTTCTCTTCTACGAGTCGAGATTTCAACGTTTCGCCCAGGACTATCCCCACCTGGAGGGTTTTGACTTTATCGAGCAGGTGCTGCGCTACTTCGACTTCGATCTGCGCCTCACGGAATCCGAGCGCGCCCGGATCCCCGCCAGCGGTCGTGTAGTCATCGTTGCGAACCACCCCATCGGCTCCCTGGACGGCCTGGCCCTGCTCCACCTCGTGCGCCGCGTGCGACCCGATGTGAAAGCCGTGGCCAACGACTTGTTGACGGCGATCTCCCCGCTCCATTCGGTGCTCCTCCCCGTCGTCAATATGGGCGGTAACGGCACGGCGCGGAACGCGCTGAAGGCCATCAAAGATCACCTCGCCGGGGAAGGCGCGTTGATAATCTTTCCCGCCGGGGAAGTGTCTCGCCTCGGCGCCAAAGGCATAAAAGATGCGGAATGGCAAAGCGGGTTTGTAAAACTCGCCAGAAGCACGCAGGCCCCTATCCTGCCGATCCACGTGGCGGGGAGAAACTCGTTGTTTTTCTATAGCCTGTCGATGCTGGCCAAGCCCCTATCGACGATTTGGCTCGTGCGGGAAATGTTCAAGCAGAGTCACAACACCGTCGATGCGCGGATCGGACGGCCCATCCCCCACGAGGTTTACGACGCGACGGGCTTTAGTGCCAAGCAACTTGCCCGCATGTTCCGCAAACATGTGTACCGCATTGGTTCCCGCGGCAAACCCGTGTTCCGCTCCGTAGAAACGGTTGCGCCACCGGAAAATCGGGTCCTGTTGCGGCAGGAGATCAATGCCTCCGAGCGCCTGGGAGACACCCGTGACGGGAAAGCCATCTATCTCTGCCAGATGGATGCCTCCCCCTGCATCATGCGGGAAATTGGTCGCCTGCGGGAATTGACCTTTCGCACTGTAGGAGAAGGCTGCGGACAGCCCCGAGATGTGGACCGCTTTGACCGCAATTACAGCCAGTTGGTGCTCTGGGATGCCACGGACATGGAGATTGTGGGCGCCTACAGGATCGCTGATGCAGGCGCCATAATCCGTAGCCAGGGTGTAGAGGGCCTGTACTCAAATACCCTGTTCCAATACGGCCCGACGGTCGTAAGCATGCTCATGGAAGGTCTGGAAATGGGCCGTTCCTTTGTTCAACCTCGCTACCAGACGCGCCACAGCCTGGACTATCTTTGGTATGGCATCGGTGCCTATATCAAAAAGCACCCGCATATCCGCTACCTCTTTGGACCGGCATCCATAAGCCGCTTCTACGGCAAGGAGGCCACGGCCCGACTGGCCTACTACTACGCCACCCATTTCAGCGGCGAAGCATTGGACGTGACCCCCCGGGTGCCCTTCCAGATTCCCAACCAGACCCAGGAAGCCCTGCGCGCGGAATTCACCGGTGTAGACGCCGATGAAGACATGAAATCCCTGCGGGAGAGCCTGGCCCTGGCTGGCTTGCCCCTACCCACTCTTTACAAACACTACTCCCAGGCCACAAGTCCGGACGGTGTCTCGTTCACCGCCTTCAATGTGGACCGGGATTTTGGTGACTGCGTTGACAGCTTCGTCATCGCCGATCTTCAGAAGTTGACGCCGCGTAAGCGGCAACGCTACCTCGCTTAAGGAGACCTCGCGATGCAGGCTTTACCCCCGGACGGAAGACTCAGCTGTCAGGTACTGTGGATCTCAGATGTGCACCTGGGCAGCGTGCACTGTAAGGCCGAGCAATTGTTGGCCCTACTGGATCGCATTGATTGCAAAAAACTCTATCTCGTTGGCGACATCGTCGATGTGTGGGCCATGCAGAAACGTGTTCACTGGCCCGAGTCCCACAGCAAAGTGCTGCGCAAGATCCTCAAGATCTCTCGGGGTACGACGGAGGTGGTCTATATTCCGGGCAATCACGACTGCAACTTCCGGGAGTTCTGCAATAGCGACTTCGGCAACATCCGTATCCGCAAAACCGTGGTCCACGAAACGGGCGCCGGGCAGCGCATGTTGGTAACCCATGGAGACGAGCTGGACTATGCGGTTCGCTACAGCCGCCTCAATCGCATCGTCGGCGATATCGGTTACGAACTACTTATGTGGGTAAACCGCAAGGTCAACCAGCTGCGAGCCTTTATGGGTAAGCCCTACTGGTCACTCGCCAAGTGGGTGAAGGTCAACGTGTCCCAGGCCGAGGCCGCTATTCACGCTTATCAACATGCGGCGGTGAACCTGGTCCAGGATCAGCAGTTGGACGGCATTATCTGTGGCCACCTGCACTATCCAACCATCGAGCAGTTTGGCGACATCACCTATTGCAACGATGGCGACTGGGTTGAGAACTGCACGGCCCTGGTCGAAGACTTCAGCGGTCAGCTGCGCCTCATTCGCGGTATTGCCCACCCCGCTAAACCCATGGAAGTGGTATTCGCCGAGGCTGCCTAAGCCGCGCGGTCGCGCCCCAAAACTCAAACGACAACCAGCTTTCCCCTCCTTCTCGCCGGCCAAGCGCCGGCGATTTTTTTATGGCTGCGTTGTGAGGCGTACTTCGCCTTTGGCTAAACGGTAAAGAAGAATAGCGGCGCGCTCCGTTTGTTGACTCAGGGTGTACAGATCCGCAATTTCATCAACGGTATGTCCGCCGGACCCCATCAAGCCAAGACCGTCGATAGCCGCATCCACTCGCCCCGCAACGAAGCTGATGTCTGCGGCACCGGCCCTGCGGGGATCTACGGCGGCTACCGGCCCATAACCCAGCTCTTCGCTAATAGTGCTGTAGGCCTCTCGAAGTTGCTCATTCCCCATACTCGGTGCCATGGGTGGGTAGCCATGTTCAAAATGCAGCTCGGCAGAGGTCTGAGCAAGGCTATCAGCAGCAATAGCACGCATCAGTCGTTCCGCCTCGGCGATCTGCTCAGGGCTGATAGCCCTCAAACCGCCCGTGGCGACGGCGCTTTTGGCAATCACGTTACCCTTGCCAAAGGCTTCGCCCCGGGTGTTCGCGACATCGTGATCGATGTCCGTCCCAGCCATCACCAAACCGGGGTTAAAGGTGAGTTTGGGAATTGCCGACAGCGCTTCACGCCAGCCATCAAGAATTCGCGCCATCTCCAGAGACGCACCGAAGCCGATGTCGGGGCGAAAAATCTGCGATGAATGGGCCGGCTTCCCCGTCACTCGAAGCTCCCACTCGCTGGAACTTCGCCGCGTTGTCACAACAGTGGTGGGGTCACTGTCCCCGTCCTCAAAGCCCAGAGCAATATCGGCCCAGTCACCCGCGGCAATCAGAGCCTCGTTGGAAAGGTCGAGAGGGTCACCCCGGGACTCCTCGTCCCCCGTTAGCACCACTCGCAGCTGCAAACCATCCAGGGCGCCGGCGACCGCCAGGGCCCGAGCGGCCTGTAGGATGATCACGTTGCCGCCTTTCATGTCCGTGATACCCGGTCCGGCGGCGTAGCGTTCATCGATGCGCTTAAAACGCTGAAATGGGCTATCGATGGCAAACACCGTATCTAGATGGCCAATGAGGAGTACGCGGGGGCCGCGGTCTCCGTATTCCGCTACCAGATGGCCGCCGCGATTGAAGGCCGCACCGGATACCCAGGTGGTTGTGAACCCGCTCCTCTGAAACTCTTCCGCAAACAGGGCGCCCACCTCGGTCACGCCAGCGGCATTCATGGTGCCGCTGTTGATATTCACGGCCTGCTCAAGAAGCTCCAGCGCCTCGTCCTCTGCGGTGCGAACGGCGTCGCGTATGGCCTGTTCGGTCTCATCCAGAGCGTGACTCGATGCCACCCAGGCAAGCATGAGACTCAAGCTGATCACCCAGCGATAAAGCATTACACTCGGTTCCTCGATTGCAGAAATGACAGCAGGCATGGTGCCTGCGCATGCCACCAATGACAAACCAATCAAGCGCCCAGGCTTTGCAGAAACCCCAGGCTTCACCGCAGCTCCTTAGCGCCCTCAAGGAGATTCTTCCGGCCCACCGGATCATTACCGATGAAGCTTCCCTTAAAACCTATGAGTGCGATGGGCTCACCCTTTATCGAGAAATGCCCCTGGTCGCCGTCATACCCGAAACCGTGGCGCAAGTGCAGGCCGTGTTGCGTTTGAGCCACAACCATGGTTTGCCTGTGGTCCCCCGAGGCGCCGGAACCGGCCTTTGCGCCGGTGCCATGCCCCACCCCGAGGGTATCCTCCTGAACCTTGCTGCCCTGGACCAGATAATCGAAATAGACGGCCCCAATCAGTTGGCCCGGGTACAACCGGGAGTGAGCAATCTGAGTATTTCCGCTGCCGCGCGGGAACTAGGCCTGTTCTACGCCCCGGATCCGTCGTCGCAGATTATTTGCAGCATCGGTGGGAATGTCGCAGAGAACTCCGGCGGCGTACATTGTCTGAAATACGGACTCACCATTCACAACCTCCTCAGCCTTACGGTGCTTACCGCTTCCGGCGATCTCATCACCCTCGGCGGCGACGGCTTCGATACCCCCGGCCCTGATCTGGTGGCCCTGTTCACGGGCTCCGAGGGTCTCCTGGGCGTTGTAGTCGAGGCGACCGTGCGACTGTTACCTCTGCCCGAAAGCACCGCCGTGGTGCTGGCAGGTTTTACCAGTGTTCGCGCCGCCGGAGAGGCTGTCAGTGCCATCATCGCTGCAGGCATTCTGCCGGCAGGCCTGGAGATGATGGATCAGTTGGCCTTACGCGCTGCCGAGGACTTTGCCAAAGCGGGCTACCCCCGGGATGCCGCGGCGGTGCTTCTCTGTGAATTGGACGGCCTCAATGGAGAGCTACAGGCGCAGCTAGAGGATGTGCAGCGTATCCTCCAGCAGCGAGGTGCTTCGTCCCTGCGGGTTGCCCGCGACGCGGAGGAGCGTGAACAGCTGTGGAAAGGTCGGAAGTCGGCCTTCCCCGCCGTAGGACGCATAGCCCGGGACTACTACTGCATGGATGGCACGATTCCCCGCAGCCAGGTTGCTAACGTCCTCGAAGAGATCTCGCGGCTGGGAGAGCAGTACGACCTGCGCGTAGCCAATGTCTTTCACGCGGGGGACGGCAATCTTCACCCATTGATTCTGTTTGACGGCAGCGACCCGGACCAGGTGCGGCGGGCGGAAGCCTTTGGCGCCGCAATTCTTGAGCATTCCGTAGCCGTCGGCGGATGCATCACGGGCGAGCATGGTGTGGGTCTCGAAAAGCTCCGGCAAATGCCCTGCCAGTTCAGCGATGACGAGCTCGGTCAGTTTGAAGAGCTCAAGGTGGCTTTTGACCCCCAACTGCTGCTCAACCCAGGCAAGGGCATTCCTATTCTTCGTCGCTGTCAGGAATATCGCGCCCTCCCGGGCCACCATCAGCACGGGGAAGCGTGCCTTGGCTGATCAGGATCTCAGCTCACAGCTTGGCGATGCGGTAAAGAACGCCCGAAGCCAAAAGCAAGCGCTATACCTTCGGGGTGGCAACAGCAAACGCCAGCTTTTTGGTCGGCGCTGTGATGGAAATGTGCTGCCCGTGGACGAGCATCGGGGAATCGTCCGTTATCAACCGGAAGAAATGGTGCTCACGGCGCGCTCCGGCACCCCCGTGGCGGAGCTAAACGCAGCAACGAAGGCCGAGGGACAGTATCTCGCCTGGGAACCACCAACCTTCGACACCCAGGCCACCATCGGCGGGAGTGTCGCCACGGGTGCGGCGGGACCATCGCGGCCCTGGCGCGGCGGCGTGCGAGAAGCCGTCCTTGGCCTGCGCATGATCAATGGCCTCGGCCAATCGCTCCGTTTTGGTGGCGAAGTCATCAAAAATGTCGCGGGCTACGATGTCTCCCGCTTGCAGGTCGGCGCCCTGGGAACCCTGGGCTTAATCACGGAGATCAGCCTTCGCGTAATGCCCTTGCCAAAGGCTCAGTTGACCCTGGCCCAGGAAAGCGACGCAGCCACCGCTTTGACCATCATGCGATCCCTGGTACGGCGCCCCCTGCCGTTCACCGGCATGTGCTGGAGCGAAGGTCAGCTTTTTCTGCGCCTGGAAGGCTCCCAACGAGGCGTGAGCGGGCTGCACGCCGCCCTACCGGAGTTTAAGGAAGCCGATGAGTCGATATGGCAAAAGCTGCGCGAATGGAACCATCCGGCGCTAGGAGCTGGCGGCGATCACCTGTGGGCCCTCGACGTTGCACCCGCCACAGAGCTTCAAGCGGTGCCCAGTGACGCTATCATTGATTGGGCCGGCGCGCGCCGCTATCTGCGCCGGGACCACGATTGCGAAACGGCCCAGGGGATTGCCGCAAAGGGCAGAGGCCACGCCCGCAAGCTCTGGAGTGGCAATTCCACAGAACCCGTGGTGGCGCCCCCCGAGAAGGCGCACGGAGCGATCCTAAAACGGGTCAAACACGCCCTCGATCCCGATGGCTTGTTCAACCCTGGCCGTCTTTACAGGGATTTTTAGGCGCCTCATGGACGTAAACCTCCATCCAGATCTTCTGGCGTCGAGCGTCGCCAACGACGCGGCCTCGGCTATCGAATCCTGCGTGCACTGCGGCTTTTGCCTGGCAACTTGCCCCACCTATCTAGATACGCGGGACGAACGGGATAGTCCTCGAGGTCGCATCTATCTCCTGCGGGAGTTTCTCGAGGGAAACAGCGACGGCGGCACCGCGCAGACTCACCTCGATCGCTGCCTGAGCTGCAACAGCTGTGAAACAACTTGTCCCAGTGGTGTCGAATACGGACGTATCGCCGATGCAGGGCGAAGCCTTCTGGAAGAACGCGGTCACCGGGGCTGGTTGGATCGCCTGGTGCGGGCGCTTTTGCTGACTGTCGTACCCTACCCCCGGCGCTTCACACCCTTTTTACGCATCGGCCAATGGCTCCGACCGATACTTCCTGCGGGCCTTCAAAAAGCCGTCCCCCCGCGACAAACACCGATAAAAACTGTCCCGTCCAAAACCTACGGCGATACGGTGATTCTGCTGGAAGGCTGCGTGCAACGAGCGGCGACACCGGCTACCAATGCGGCCCTTCGGTACCTTCTCGAGCAACTTCAGGTAGGCGTGGTCGAGACACCCAGGCAAGGTTGCTGTGGAGCCCTGGGCACGCACCTGGGCGCCAGAGAGGCCGGTCGGGAGGCCATGCGCCGAAACATCGACGCCTGGTGGCCAGCAATCACGGCTGGAGCCACAGCCATCATTTCATCAGCCACCGGCTGTGCCAGCCAGCTTGAGGACTACGGTTCGGCACTGGCCGACGATCCCGCCTATGCCGAGAAAGCACGCCGGGTGAGCGAACTGAGCTGCGACGCCGCAGCCTATCTTCTAACCCATGAGGCAAAGCTGGCGACCTGCGCCCCCCAAGACCCGGCACCTCGCGTTGCCCTGCATATTCCCTGTTCCCAAACTCACGCCCTGGGCGAGAAACACACCTCGGCACAGCTCCTGCGGGCCGTCGGCGCTACCCTCGTCCCCACCCGCGATGACCATCTCTGCTGCGGATCCGCCGGCAGCTACTCCCTGCTCCAGCCCGCCATGAGCCGCCGCCTTCGAACTCGCAAGCTAGACGCCCTTACGGGTGAAAAGCCCGACGAGATTCTCACCGCAAACATTGGCTGCCAGCTCCACCTCGACCAGGAAAGCCCGGTGAAAGTCCGTCACTGGCTGGAGTTTTTGGCGGAACAGGTCGCCCCGTAGACCAGTTTTCTCGCTTTTGGGCCGTTTTTGTGACTTTTTATAGATCATTCAGGCATGAATAGGGTTGTATTTGTAACGATTCAGTAGTGGCCCTTTGAGGCACTCTTTGTTTTCATAGGTCTACACGCCACCCATCGGACAAGCGAGGATCAGCGATGCGCCGACAGAAACGCGACATGAACGCCCGGGCCTACGAACGCGGTTATCAGGCTGGGGTCATGGGACGTAGTAGTGAAAGCTGCCCCCATTCGAGCGAGCAGCAGCGCATCAACTGGATCATCGGCTGGCGGGAAGGCCGCTCTGATCAAATCGACGGTATGATCGGCGTTTCTGGCGTACACCGGCTGCGCATGCAGTAGGACCCGAGCCGAGAGACCCGAGCGTAGGGCCCCGAGCTTAAGGGCTTGGGTTTAGAACCCTCCCTTAGGACCCGACCCTGGGCGCGTCATTGGAGCACTGAAGAGCACCGACGCGCCCGATTAGTCTTCTCCGCGACGGCTGCTTTGGGCCAGATCCAGAAGCTCCCGGTTTGCCACGGCAAACATGGCAAAGTCTGGCGCCGTGGTGGTATGGAGTTCTGAGAGCATATCTCTCCATCGCTCCAAGAGGGTTTTCTCCTGCTCCTCCCAGGCGCTTAGACAGCCGACGATATCCAGATCGTCGCAGCGGAGTCGAAGCACCCCTTCCGTGAGGGTGCACTGCTGCCACTGGAGGTCCTCCATATAGGCCTCCCGGGCCATGGCCTGCCACTCGTTGTCGACCTTGCTGGCCATTATTTGCGCACCAAACCAATCCAGTTCCAAACGCTCGCCCAGATGGAAGTACAGGGTCGCCACTTCCAGTAGCTCACAACCCGTGGACGCCGCCACATCGACAATGGCCAGGGCGGTAGTGGACTGCCCGCAGGCGGCTATGCGCACCGCCATGGAATCCTCCAGACCCGCGGCGGTGTACTGCTCTCGATGGTTCGTGAACAATTCTGCAGCCCGCCCTCGAAGCAGGGAGGGCAGCGCTTCCTGAAGCTGTCCCACGCGCTCGGCGAACTCCGCGATAACCGTCGTTGGCGCCATCTGATGGCGTCGATTTCGAAGCAACCATCGGGTGACTCGCTTAACCAGGCGGATCACATCGAGCATCATATCCAGCTGCACATCGGCCGGGACCGAGAAATCCAGAGATTCGATGTCATCCCACAGCTCATGCAGCTTGAAGATTTCCATCACCGCCGTATAGGCCCGAGCGACATCCTCTACGGGAGCTCCTGTGGCCTTCTGCTGCCGGAGGACGAAGTTGAGACCCATGCGGTTGACGATGTCATTGGCCACCTGGGTGCACATGATCTCCCGCCGCAAGCGGTGCTCTGCAACGTCCTCGGGAAAACGTTCCACCAGGGATCCAGGGAACGCCGTGGTCACCGCGTGTGAAAGATAAGGATCGCGGCCCAGATCTGAGGAAATCAGCTCCTCCTTGAGAATAGCTTTGCTGTAGGAAATGAGCACCGAGAGCTCTGGGCGTGTCAAACCTTGCCCCTGCACTCGACGGTCGGCGAGGTGCTCATCGGAGGGTAAAAACTCAAGATCCCGGTCCAGACGACCGGCGTTTTCCAGGGTCGTGATCAAACGACGATATTCCCCGGACCGCGTTCGAGCTTCGCGCTCGGCGATGCTGATGGCCTGGACCTGACGATAATTATTGGCCAGAACCAGACTCGATACATCCTCGGTCATATCTTCAAGGAAGGTATCCCGCTGCTTTTGGGTCAGGTCTCCCCGGGCTACGATGGCGTCGAGGAGAATCTTTATGTTCACCTCGTGGTCTGAGCAATCCACACCACCCGCGTTATCAATAAAGTCCGTATTGGAGCGACCGCCCGCCAGGCCGTACTCGGCCCGGGCCAACTGGGACATGCCCAGGTTACCGCCCTCTCCGACCACGCGGCAGCGAAGGTCCTTCGCGTCCACGCGAAGACTGTCATTGGCTTTGTCGCCCACATCCATATGGGTTTCGAGGCTGGACTTCACATAGGTACCGATCCCACCGTTCCACAGCAGATCGACCTCGGCGCGAAGAATGGCGCCGATCAGCTCCGTGGGCGTGAGGTGAGAGGCTTCGATGCCAAAATGGGTCTTCATCTGGGCACTGATGGGGATGGACTTGGCGGCGCGGCTGAAGACGCCGCCGCCTTCGGAAATCAGCTCCTCGTCGTAATCCGTCCACCCGGATCTCGGCAAGGCAAACAAACGCTGACGCTCGGCGAAACTGGTCGCGGCATCAGGCTCGGGATCGACAAAAATATGCAGATGGTTAAACGCGGCGACAAGGCGAATTTTTGATGACAGCAACATTCCGTTGCCGAATACATCGCCGGACATATCGCCAATACCCACCACGGAAAACTCCGTGGTGGCCACATTAAGATCCATCTCGCGAAAATGCCGCTCCACAGAAACCCAGGCACCGCGAGCAGTAATGCCCATTTTCTTGTGGTCATACCCGACGCTACCGCCGGAGGCGAAGGCGTCGCCGAGCCAAAAACCGTATTCCTCCGCCAGATCGTTGGCGATATCGGAAAAGGTGGCCGTGCCCTTATCGGCCGCCACCACAAGATAGGGGTCTTCGTCGTCTTTACATACGGTCAGGGCCGGTCGCACGATGCGGTCTTCGTCCCGGTTGTCCGTGATGTCCAACAAACCGCGAATAAACAGGCGATAGCAGGACACGCCTTCTTCCTGCACTTCCTCGCGGCTCATATCCGGGCGTAAGCGCTTGGCAACAAAACCGCCTTTTGCACCCACGGGTACGATCACCGCATTCTTGACCTGCTGGGCCTTTACCAGACCCAGGACCTCCGTTCGAAAGTCCTCCTGTCGATCGGACCAGCGCAATCCGCCCCGAGCGACTTTGCCCCCGCGAAGATGCACTCCTTCAACCCGCGGCGAGTACACGTAAATTTCATACAGCGGCACGGGCCGAGGAATTTCCGGAATGTGTTCTGGCTGAAGTTTGAAGGAGAAATACCCCTTGCTGTCGCCACGCTCATCCTGCTGAAAGAAGTTGCTCCGTACCGTCGCACCGATGACCGCGACATACTGGCGGATGATGCGGTCCTGACCGAGGTTTTCCACCTCGTCCAGGGCATCGAGAATACGCTGACGCACCGCCTCCTCCCGCTGGCTTCGCCAGGCATCATCACCATCGAAGACCGGAGAAAAGCGGGTGAGGAAAAGCTCCACCAGGGCTGCGGAAATGGACAGGTGATCGGCCATGGTCTCGGCGATGTAGCTTCGCGAGTAGGGAAAATTTATTTGCCCCATGTAACAGGCGTAGGCCCGCAGCAAAGCAATCTCTCGCCAACTTAGACGAGTGCCCAATAACAAACGGTTGAAGGAGTCGCTCTCCGCTGCGCCATACCAAATCCGCGCAAAGGCATCTTCAAACTCTTCCTTGACCTGTTCCAGATCGATATCCGCGGCCAGGGAGTAGATGAGGGAAAACTCCTGAATCCAGTAGCGGGTGTTGCTGGCGGCACGAACGGGATAAGCCCGTTCCGCCACCACGCGCAATCCGAGATTTTCCAGGATGGGTAGCACGTCCGAGAGCGGTAAGGGTTGTCCCGTGCGGTACAAGCGGAGCTTTAGATGATCATCTTTCTCTTCCAGAAGACGGTAGAGATGCATGCCCAGGGGGTCCGAGCCTCGAAGCGCGAGAAGCTGCTGTACATCCAACACCGCAACCCGGGGATCGAAATCATCGCGGTAGCCGGCGGCGAAACCATCACCAAACTCTTCGATGAGTTGTGCGCCCCGCTCTTCACCGAATTCTTCCGTAAGCCGCAGACGCAAGCGGTCCTGCCATGCCAGCGTTGCCTGCACGATTTGCTCCTCTATCTCGTTTACGTCATAGGTTCCGGTGTTCGCCGGATCAACTCGTAGGACAAAATACACACGCACCAGAACGGACTCGGTGAACTGGGTATGGAACTCCGAGTGCTCCGCATCGAAGGCGGTCAGAAGAATGCGCTCGATCCGTTGACGCTGCAGCGTGGTGTAACGATCCCGGGGCATGTACACGAGACAGTTCACAAACTTGCCATGGGGATCTCGGCGCACAAACAGTCGAGTTTGGCGGCGTTCCTGGATTCGGTTGACCGCCGATGCCGTGGCATACAGATCGGCGGTGCTGGACTGGAACAGTTCGTCCCGAGGCATGAGTTCCAACACTCGCTTTAATTCGCGACCGTCGTGCTCCACCGCGGAAAGACCCGACAGGTTCAACACCTGTCCTACCTTGCGTCTGAGAATAGGAATAAGGCCAGGATCCAGGGTGTACACCGAGGCGGTAAAGAGTCCCAGGAAGCGATGTTGCCCCACCACGGCCCCCGCCTCGTCGTAGACTTTGATCTCCACATAATCTGGGTAGGCCTGACGATGAACCCGGGAGCGGTGCCGAGACTTGGCGAAGCTCAGTTGACGACGGTGGAGCTCCTCGCCACTCATGGCCGTCAGGTCCGACTGGAGGTCGATGGCACCTCGGGTATCGCGCTGACGAAGAACCCCCAGCCGGGACTGTTTGTCACTGGAGACCTCATCACCGTCGACGGTCAGATACTCATAGCCCAGGAACGTCATGTGATCCGTGTGTAGCCAGTCGATAAAGGCCGCCGCTTCATCACGAAAATCTGGCTCCACACACGCCGTCTTGGCAACCGTGTCACGAGCCTGATCCAGGTGATCTCGCATGGCGTGGAAATCACCCACCACGGCCGCGACGTCGTCGAGAATCGCAACCAGGGTATCGCCCAGATCCTTCAGGGAATCGAGATCACTGTGGCGTGTTACTTCAAAAAACAGCAGGCTCTCGGCCGAAAAGCCGTCCGCCGAGGCCAGTGCACCGGTATCGCCGTTCGCGGGGAGAAGCTGCTGAAGTGCTCCGTCGTCGCCGCGCCGGACGCGCAGGTTGCAGCTGGCCAGACAGTGGATGGCGATGTTTCTTTGATTGATTTCACCACGGACTGACGCGGTACAAAACGGCAGATCGGGACACAGAATAGCGATAACGGTTGCGCTGCTTTCCCAACCGTGAGTGCTGATGTTTGGATTCAGCATGCGCAGCTTGGGACGATCGTCTTCCCAACTTTGGAGAAACCTCAGCAGCCCGTAGAGCATGCCGTAGAGATCCTCTGGCCTGCGCTCGCGCATATCTTCGGCGGAAAAGCGGCCGAAAAAAGCCGCGGAGAGACCGTGAAGATCGTCCCGGTGCGCTTTGTCAGCCCGGCGATCAACCAGAGACGCGATGTCCTCCAGCAGACTCTGCTTGAGTGTTTCCCACGCCATGACAAAACTCCCGGTGAGCGGCGATAAAAACGCGGCTGGCAGTTTAACGCAAAGCGACTCCCCCCGCCGGCCCTGGAGCCCCGTCCAAAGGGCTTAAAAAGGGAACTTTTTCACGCTCCGGAACACCGATAAGGGACACAAGCGTTACCGATTTCGCTGCACTTGGATAGAATTGCGCTTTTGCGCCGCAAATGGGGAGATAGTTTGACTGCGAGCAACCTTAGGGAACTGGAGCAATGGCTGGACCAGCAGATCGTTGGCCAGGCCCATCTCATTGAACGCCTGCTCATTGCCCTGCTGGCGGACGGCCACCTCCTGGTCGAGGGGGCGCCGGGACTCGCCAAGACCCGGGCCATCAAATGCCTGGGCGATGCCCTCGAAGGAAGCTTCCATCGCATCCAGTTCACCCCGGATCTGCTGCCAGGCGATGTCACCGGCACGGAAATTTTCAGGCCACAGCAAGGGGCCTTTCATTTCCAGCAGGGGCCCGTGTTTAGCAACCTCGTGCTCGCCGATGAGATCAACCGGGCTCCCGCTAAAGTTCAGTCCGCCTTGTTAGAAGCCATGGCGGAGCGACAGGTATCGGTGGGAAGCGAGAGCTACAGTCTGCCGCGCCTGTTTTTGGTTATGGCGACGCAAAACCCCATCGAGCAGGAGGGCACTTACCCCTTGCCGGAAGCGCAGCTTGATCGTTTCCTCCTCCATGTGCAGGTGGGGTATCCCAATGCGGAAGCCGAGCGCGCCATTCTTCAGTTGACGCGGGCCGAGGCAGCGGCGGGTGATACGGCACCCGCACCGCAGTTGAGCCAAGAAAACGTGTTTCAAGCCCGCGCCGCAGCCCTCGCTTTGCACATGGCCCCGGCCGTTGAGGAGTACATCGTGCAACTCGTCATGGCGACCCGGGAACCCGCGGCCTACAGCGACGATCTAGCCCATTGGCTGGACTATGGAGGCAGCCCCCGGGCCACCATTGCCCTGGACCGCTGTGCCCGGGCTCACGCATGGCTTCGCGGACGGGATTTCGTCTCCCCCGATGATGTGCAAGCGGTGGCAGCGGACGTGCTTCGCCATCGCCTGCTCTTAAGCTTTGAAGCAGAAGCCGCGGGAGTCCAAAGCGACCAGGTTATCCAAGAGCTCCTGCGCCTGGTTCCCGTCGCCTGAGTACCATGCGCGCCGTAGATCCATCTCTTCCCGCGCAAGGTGCGCAGGTGGACCTGAACCGTCTCCTGGCCCTGCGGTTTCCCGCCCGGCAGCTGGATATCCGTCGTCGCCGGCGGGCCCTGGCGCAGCTCTCGGGCGGACAACGCTCAAACTTTCGCGGTCGCGGCATCGAATTCGAGGAAGTACGCGGTTACCAGGCCGGTGACGATATCCGCGCAATCGACTGGCGAGTCACGGCCCGCACGGGGAAAGCCCACACGAAGATGTTCCATGAAGAGCGGGAGCGCCCGGTATTGTTGGTTGTCGACCAGCGCCCGGCCATGGCCTTTGGATCCCAGCACTGTTTCAAAAGCGTCCTCGCCGCAGAGCTTGGAGCGCTCCTGGCCTGGAGTGCCCTGGGCAGCAACGAACGAGTCGGTGGCCTGTTGCTGCGGGCCGACGATCACTGGGAAATGCGCCCAAAAAACAGCCGACGGACGGTGCTCGCCCTGCTCTCGGCCCTCGCCGAGCCCATGGCAGATCCGGACCCAGGCAGAGGATATGGTGAACGCTTCGTCGAACTCTTACGCAGCGCCCGCCGCGTCGCCCGCCCCGGTTCCAGCGTATTTCTCATTAGCGATTTTGACGGCGCCGCATCGGAAGCCGCGCGAGAAGAGCTGTTTCAGCTTGCCAGGCACACAGAGATCACCGCCCTTCATTGCTCGGACCCCCTGGAAGCGCAACTGCCACCGGCGGGCCAATACACCGTAACCAATGGCCGAGAACGTATTGAACTGGATACCACGGAGCAGCAGCTGCAAAACCGTTTTGCCGTGGAATTCCTCGAGCGGCGGAATCTGCTCAAGGACCAATTCCAGCGGTTGGGCATCCCCCTGCTGATGGCCAGCACGGATGATGCTCCCCTGGCGCTTCTCCGCCGCGTCTACGGAGATGGAAGCCCGTGAACCCCCAGTCTGTGGTGGGGCTTCTCGAGCCTCTGCGCGCGCCCGATG